>JAZSOT010000003.1:0-4815 GCA_045537065.1 Clostridia bacterium
AACAGGTGTCTCATTTTCCGAAACTTCACCTGCATCTGCAGTCTGCACCTCAATAACCTCCGGTGAACTTTCACCTTGTGCATTTGACGCATAAACTGACAAACTGAGATTTCCTACAAACATCTCAATCGTCAGCACAAGCGACAGCAGCACTGCAATTCCCCTGAATCCATGTCTTCTTTGTTTCATTTCCCTTTCTCACTTTCTTTAAATTTTATATCTATATGAATATATATTTGAAATATATAAAACACCAATTTCCAGTATATATAATTTTTGTCAATTTTTCCATTGTAATACTTTACAAAAATAAAGCGCTTTTCCACCCTTTTATAGGGCAAAAAAACGCTTTTACTTTTATTCGTACTATTTTTCTGTTTCAGACCTCAAATCATTCCGTTAAACATATGTCCACTGGAAGCATATGCATTACTGTATTTCGCATCCTGTGCATAAATTCCACCGGTCTTGGCCGCATCCTCTTTTGCGTACATATGAATGAGCGAAGCCTCCGTTTGAATCCCATTCATATAAGGTGCGACATCATCAAATCTCTTCTTTAATGTTTCTGTCTGCGCTTTCTTTAACGTCTGTTCACTGATGCTGAGTTTATTGTCCTTACCAACCGTAACGCCAACCCCTGCCAGGCCATCTTCATTGGCAACCGTCATACGCTGCATATCCGCTGCTACGCTGCGCACCTTGGTGTTCTCAGATTTAGACGCATTTGTTAACACACCATTATATGAATTTACAAACTCCGAAACCTGCTTGTAAACAGCATCCTTAGTCTGTCCTTTGGTCATTGACTTCGGATCATCTTCTCCGCTTACAATACTGATTCCCCAAAACAGGGATTCCTTTCCCGAAGTTGTAAGATTCTGAGCCGCCTCCACAAGTCTGTCACTGCTGTTTTTTAAAGCGGTAATCGTTCTTACCTCATCCTTATTGCTTCCACTTGTCATTGCCTTTAAAGAAACCGATGAACTTGCTGCTTCCTTGCCGCCACTGCTTACCACATCATTTCCATCTATCGGCCTGGTAGAAATCAATATAGAATATTCTGTTTTTTCCGAAATACTAATTGCCATTTCTATCTCTCCCTGATTCCTCCAAAAGAAATCTTCCCTGATTTCTCTTTCCCTCTGATACACACACTTTATGAGTATCGGACATTTTTTAGAATTTGGCAAGCGTTTTTTTGAAATTTCTTCACTTTTTTACTTTAACACGATAAAAACATATTAAAAAAGACGTTTTTTCGTCCCTTTCAGTCCAAAAAAACGCCTTTGTTCTCTTGTTTTTCAGTTTTTACCGTCCCACGTATGATCAAAAGATGTCATTAAACATATATCCGCTGGAAGCATAGGAATTATTGTACAAAGCATTCTGTGCATAAATTCCACTCGTCTTAGTTGCATCTTCTTTTGCATACATATTGATAAAAGAAGCCTTTGTCTGTACATCGTATGCATAAGATGTAACACCATTGAACATTGTCTTCACGGAACTCATGTCTGCTTCTTTAAATGCCTTCTCATCTATGCTGAGTTTGTTATCCTCACCGATTGTAATACCGACCTTAGCCAGCATATCTTCATTGGTTGCCGTCATGGTCGTCATATTCGCTCCGGTATTTAATACCTTCATATTGTTCGACTTGCCTGCCGCCGAAAGAACGCTGTTATAAGAATCCACGAACTCTGACACCTTTTTGAAAATCGCATCTTTGTCATAGCCTTTGGTCGTAGTCTCAACACCGTTTTCATCCTTGGTCGTAATATCCTTTTCCACGAACAAAGAATCTTTACCGGTAGCGGTCAAATCCTTAGCTGCCTCGGACAACTTATCACTACTGCTCTTAAGTGCCGTAATCGTTGTCGCCTGATCCGCACTACTGCCTGTCACAAGCTTATTTACTGCACTATTCTTGTTTGAGCTGCCACTGTCCTGCGAATAATATGCCTTCATCAGTTTACCGTAGCTTCCGCTCTTAATCAGTGCATAATCGGATAATGAAAACGAAGTACCGGATGTACCTCCGAAGATACTGCTTGTTACATTATTTCTGCTTGTAGGCAAAGTGGAAAACAACATAGAATAATCTGTTCTCTGAGAAATATTGATTGCCATTTTAATCACTCCCTGATTACCGAAAAGAAATCTTCCATGATTTCTGTGCATAGTTAGTCATGTTCTTATCCTAATTATCGCCCATTTTATGGAAATTGGCAAGGGTTTTTGACTATATTTTTTCTGTTTTTCCTTATAAAATAAGGCTTCCCGAAATTTGGACTTCAGTCTCCGGCAAACTTTTTTAAAAAAATCCTTTTTTCGTGTTGACATAGGTGCATGAAAATGATATTATACTAATCGCGGCGTGACAATCACACCGCATCATAAAAACGCGGAAGTGTCGGAACTGGCAGACGAGCAAGACTAAGGATCTTGTGATCAATGCGATCGTGTGGGTTCAAGTCCCATCTTCCGCAGGAAAGTTTAAATGCGATAAATACTACGAAATGCAGTATTTATCGTATTTTTTTGTGTTTGGGTGTTTCAAAAAAGAAGCGTAAAAATGTTTACACTTTTTTACACTCTCAGTTTGGTGCTACATTCAGCGTTTTTTCAAGTTCCATGCGCTTTTGTTCATCGGAATATCTTGAAAAACAATAGTGCTTGATATACGTCTGCACATCTCTGTGTCCGCTAAACTGCATAGCATCTTTAAGATTGATATTCGGATTATCGGCAATCTTGGTAAGACAGGTTTTGCGTGTCTTGTGATTCCCCTTTTTCACAAAGCCAAGCGCCTTGCAATAGCGAATATACTTCTTGTCTATGGCTTGCGATGAAATCCGGTTTCCACGATACACAAATATGTAATCCTCCGGCTGACACGAAAAGCCTCTTTTCAAATTCGCTTCCTTAATCCTATCGAATACTTCAAGCGCAGAAGACACCACATAAATGGTTCTGTAACCTGCATCAGATTTGGTATGCTCCACAACTTCAATGTGATAATGCCACGTTCCGTCCGGATTCTTCTCATACTGCTTTTGTTCCATACGTCTGATGTGTAAATAGGCGTTCCTTAAATCTTTCCACTTTAGAGCAACAAGTTCTCCCACACGCAGTCCAAGCGAAAAATTCAGCACTACTGCAAGAGCGGTTGTAAGTTCCGTGTTACGTTCAAAATCCTTTAGCGCATACTCCTTTATCTGCTGTTCTTCAGCTTCACTAAACACCTCATATTCCGCTTCTTTCTCTGTGACCGGAGTAAATAGCGACGGATTGATTTTAAACGCCGAAAACGGATTCGCCGGAAGTTCTCCGAGTTCCACAAGATACTCAAGACTTTGTCTGATGATAAGCGACATATTGTAATATAGTTTCTTTGTCAGCTTCTCGGTAATGATTTTGTTTCTTGCCCATGTTTTGAGTTCTAACGTCGTAAGCTCAATAATCGGGCGGTCAACAATCGCATCATTTTCATAGAATCGTTTCCAATCATAACTGATGTGATTCATGTAACTTGAGTTGTTCGTATCTTTCCACTTGTAATCAAACCACTCCGGATAGAGCGTGCGTAGCGTCAGACGTTTGCGCTTTTCGCTCTGTTCCTGCTGCATGTAATAATCAACAATTACCGCTTCTAAATCTTCGCGCTTTCTCTTTGCAATAGGCTTCATCTTGCGCGGATGATGTTCGTCCGGCAAAAAAGAATGCCACCGGTTATCCGATGCATAATATTTAGTTGTATATTGCTCCATATGCTTTTTGATAATATTCTCACGTTGTTTCTTTGTCATATCTTCATTATCTGCCGGAGCACTGACTTGTAATTTCAGAATACTATCTTCCAAAACGTCCTGCAAGCAGTTTTTGATAACTTCCGGCGAAGATGTATATTGTTCCGGTACACACCATTCCTGCACCGTTGGTCTAACAATTCCCATGCTATTTCGCCTCGCTTTCTATTTTCTTTCTTTTCTTTGCTTTGTTATAACGGTTTCGGAGTTGATTTTTCCCTGCGCCGACTTCTCGCTCCAATTTTCTGATCGAGTCATAGTATTCATAGTCAACCAAATAAACTAATTCCTCATCGGTCAGTTCTTTTCCGTTGTGGAAGAAAATTTGTTTCTTCCTTCCCGGTTTCTTGAGTTCTTTTTCTTCCAATATACGAAGCCTTCTGTTTAGTTCCGAAATTTCCTTATCCCTGCGGAACAGCATTTCAATAAGTGCAGGAATCAGCACATTGTAGTTTTTCATATTTTGAAGCACATCCATTAATTCTTCGTCGGTCATGCTTTGATATGAAGTCCCATTCGGATATGGCATCGTGAGTAATGGTTTTTCTTGGTAATTTTCCATAGTAACTTTTCTCCTTTCTCAGTTACCGCTTTTTCCGGTAATAAATTTAAGTTAATTATTTTACAGTTTTTTTGATTCAAAATTTCAATGAAAATATATAAAAAACTTTGTTTTTGAAAAAATAAAAATTTTTCTTTTGTTTCACCGGTAATAAATCGGGAGTAATCAAGTTGTAACTCCGGTTAACTTTTTGAACAAAAAAAGGCAAAAGCGAAACCTGTGCGGGGGTCTCAATTTTTGCCTTTCAACATGCCTTTTTTCGTTCAGTTGTTTGTATATTCATTATATCATATTTTCAAACCCATTCAATCTTAATTTATATAAATTTGCGTAATATATTATCAAACTCTTAATATCAAGTTAAAAACCTCCGAAAATCGGAGGTTTTTGAAGTTATTACGAATGATTTTTCTTATGTATTTTTAGTGCGTAACGGACATT
>JAZSOT010000033.1:0-2422 GCA_045537065.1 Clostridia bacterium
GTAAAAAACTACGAAGGCAAAGAAATCAGTCTTTCAACCCCCAATGATATTATTTTTGCTAACCCCAAGGCTTATGAAGAATTTAAAACTCTGATTTAAATTAGTACATAACATTTCTCTATGACTGAACTCTTCTATAAGCTCTTTGGCATTCAGCGGTATTGTGATTGCGAAGTTACTCATTGGTAAACTAAAACCCAATAAATAAACTAACCGCCGGGGAGAAAATCCTCGGCGGTGTTGCTATATCTGTCAATCTTTTTTCTTTCTGTTCGGAAAACACGCTTCCATCCACTCTGTAAACTCTTCAGGCGTAATATCGCCGTTGGTACATTCATCACGCTTTGTTATAGCCTGATATTTCCACTTTTTGAAGTCAGCCTCTTTAATCTGTCTGACCTTTACTCTTGCAGAATACCGCTTGTAATATTTACTGTAAATAGCGGTAGCTTTATCATCGGCGTGTTTCGCTTTGTAATTTTCGGCAGCGGCTATTTCCTGACAGGTACGGCTTTCACCCTCTGCCACTCTGTCGCAGTAACGGGTATCATATTTGCCCTTCATTATAAAATACTTGCCACAGCGTTTGCATTTTCGGAAGTGAACATTCTGCTCAAACATTTTTGTAAGTTCAAGTTCAAGAATTTCTGCAACAGACCGAAAAGAATAATTTATTCTTATAAATGAGTGGTTCCGAAGATAAAACAATAAGTCCTCAACCGGGTAGTTATATTTTTTGGCAAATGCTTTCTCCTCTTCGGTTGGCTCTCGGTCATGTGTGCTAAAGATTTTCATCATTTCCTCAAGAGATAACCCGTAAGGCATCTTTTTACCTATTACGCCTTTATGAGTAAGCGTAAATTCTTCGTTGCGTCTGAACTTTATTGGGAAATCGTGAATTTTTCTGTAAATGTTAAATCTTTCACTTGGATAAAGATTTCCAAAAATCTCAGGATAAAAATCTTCGTCATAACAAAATTCGATTATCTCTCTGAATTCATCTCTTAAATATAAAAGATAACTGCCGTACCATTTCAGAATATCCGTATTTGCAAATGTTCTTGTGTGGAATACCGGCGGACAAATTGCTGAATAAAGGGAAGCGTAGGCAATGTCTTTGATAATACCAAAAGAGCTTTCATAATCAAAAAAGTTTTCAACGATTTCCTGAGTGTCGTTATAAACTTTTTCTTTTTGGGGCAGATTTATTGTTTCAGATGTCTCATCGTCTTTTTCTTTGCGGAAAGTTTTAATCAAAAAGTTTTCAAACTGTGCATTTTTAATTGCTTCCTTTAACGGTGTAAGAAAATCGGCATAAATAAAATCAAGGATACCTTCACCGTACTTTAATGTAACACCGGCACCGCTGAAAACATTTATAAGAGGATATTCCAGTTTGCCTGTCTCCTCAATATTAACACCGCAACAAATGCCGGGATAAAAATTATATTTTGCTCTCAGTTTATCAAAATACTCCTGACATGTTTTCATATTTTCCTCTATGATTTCAGGCTCAGTTTCTTCCTTTTTGTATTCTCTTCCCTCACGCTTGGCTCTGTCTGTTTCATATTCTTCAATAAGCCAATCAATGTTTATATGCTCGTTATAGTCGTCAACGCTGATGTGGAATATTTTATCCTCGGCATTGAAGCGAGCCGAATTAGAAAAATAATCAAGTCGTGCATCTTTAAGATTGGCACGTCTTTTTAAATATAAGTCATACTCTGTTTTCTCGTATTCCGAATAATCTTTTTCCATAAGCAACCTTCTTTTGGATAATGTAAATTTTTTAGATTTTGTAGAATTTATATCGCTCCAAAGAACATTATACAAATCTATTGATTTGTTGTCAATGGCTCTCTATAATAAATCGCAGGAGGTGCCAAAGTTGTGTCAAAAAATAAGGGCAGCAAAAAGTGACGTATTGCTACCTGGAAACAAAAAGGAGGATTAAATGACAGAAGAATTTGAAAACAAAAAAGAAAAGACTGTCCCTTACACATCTGCTCCACCAGATGAAGGACAGTCAAATCAAAAATCTATTGATAATATTATACCCGACGGAGAAGAAAATATCAATAGCTTTGAAGAGAAATTTGCTCAGATGCAAAGAGAGCTCCGCAAGTCAATGGACCCGTCATATATGAAGACTGTAACGATGAGTGAGCTTTACGAAACGGCGTACCTGAGTAAGCCTGCAATCATTGACGGTATTCTTTATCCCGGTACTTATCTTTTCGTCGGTGCACCGAAGGTCGGTAAAAGCTTTATGATGGCACAGCTCGCTTATCACGTGAGTACGGGTAAGCCTCTTTGGGAAAACGAAGTCAGACAGGGCAAGGTGCTTTATCTTGCACTCGAGGATGATTACTCAAGACTGCAGAAAAGACTTTACCGAATGTTCGGAACGGAAGGCACGAAC
>JAZSOT010000007.1:0-10027 GCA_045537065.1 Clostridia bacterium
ATGTTCCCGAAGCTATCGAAAATACAGCTCTTATTGCCGAGCGATGCAATGTAGAATTTGAATTCGGTAAAATAAAACTTCCTTTTTTTGATACCAAAGGCCAGGACCATTTAGAATATTTTACTTCACTTTGCAAAGCGGGAATGAAGAAAATATATGGAGAAAATCCCGACAAGGCGGTTTTGGATAGATTAAACTATGAGATATCTATAATCGATAAGATGGGATATATAGACTATTTTCTAATAGTTTGCGATTTTGTTAATTACGCTAAGAAAAAAGGAATTCCTGTAGGTCCCGGTAGAGGCTCGGGTGCGGGAAGTCTTGCGGCATACTGTATTGGAATTACAGGTGTTGACCCACTTAAATACAATCTTCTTTTTGAACGCTTTTTAAATCCTGAAAGGGTTTCTATGCCTGACTTCGATATAGATTTTTGCTATGTTAATCGTCAGAAAGTAATAGATTATGTAACCGAAAAGTACGGAAGCGACCATGTAGCCCAAATTGTAACCTTTGGTACAATGGCGGCAAGACTTTCTGTAAGAGATACGGGGAGAGCACTTGATTTGCCTTACGCTCTTTGTGATAAGGTCGCAAAGCAAATTCCACAGGAACTTAATATAACTATTGGAAATGCCTTGAATATCAATAAAGAGCTTAAAATGATGTATGACAGCGATCCAAGTGTTAAAAGGCTTATAGATACCGCCGCAGAATTTGAAGGTCTTCCAAGACACACATCAACCCATGCGGCAGGGGTTGTTATAACAAACGAGCCTGTTGCAAATTATGTTCCTCTTCAAATGAACGAAGATGTTATAACAACACAGTTCACAATGACAAATATAGAGCGCCTCGGACTTTTGAAAATGGATTTCTTAGGACTCAGAACACTGACGGTTATAAGAGATGCAATAAGAAATGTTGAAAAGACAAAAGGGATAAAAATAGATTTTAAAGCTCTTGGAACTGATGACAAAGAGGTTTATGAAATGATTTCAAGAGGGGAAACGGATGGTGTTTTCCAGCTTGAAAGTGCGGGTATGAAAGAATTTATGAAAGAACTCCGCCCTGAAAATATAGAGGATGTTATAGCAGGAATTTCTCTTTACCGTCCGGGGCCTATGGATTCTATCCCCAAGTATGTCCAAAGTAAAAGAGATTCAAATAAAATAAGCTATAAGCACCCCTCTCTTGAAAAAATTCTTAATGTAACCTATGGTTGTATTGTGTATCAGGAACAGGTTATGCAGATTGTCCGTGAGCTTGGGGGATATTCTCTCGGCCGTGCGGATATGGTAAGAAGAGCTATGTCCAAGAAGAAAGCGGATGTTATGCTTAAAGAAAAGCATAATTTTATTCACGGCATTCAGGATGAAGACGGAAAAGTTATAGTTGAGGGTGCTGTGCGACGGGGTATTGATGAGAAAATTGCCGGGGAAATATTTGATGAAATGATGGACTTTGCAAAGTATGCCTTCAATAAGTCTCACGCAGCGGCATATGCTTTTATTTCTTATCAGACAGCGTGGCTTAAGTGCCATTATCCAACAGAATTTTATTCTGCACTTTTAACAAGTGTTATAGACAGAGCAAGTCAGGTAACAAAATATATCAATTCTGCAAGAAAGCTTGGCATTAATATATTGCCTCCTGATGTGAACGAAAGCTATTCGTCTTTTGTACCCTGCGGAAAGGATATACGTTTTGGACTTGGTGCTGTTAAAAATGTCGGTGCATCATTTATAAATGAAATGGCAGAAGAAAGGGAAAGAAACGGAAAGTTTAAATCTTTCACAGATTTTTTAAGAAGGCTTGTTTCCTGCAAAATTAATAAAAGAATCGTTGATGCATTAATTAAATGCGGAGCTTTATCCTGCTTTAATCACACAAGGGCAACTCTTCTTTCGGTGTATGAGGTGGCTATTGATGATGCAGTTAAAGAAGAAAAAGTGAGCCTGACAGGACAGTATGATATATTCAGCCTGTTCGGGGAGGAAACAGACTCAGGTGACAGCTTTGATGAAAGAACCGAGCTTGATAAAATGGAGCTTTTGAAACTCGAAAAAGAGTATCTTGGAATATATGTTTCGGGGCATCCCCTTGATTCTGTTTCAGATGTTTTAAATAGGGCATCTGGGTATTCGATTTCCGATATTCTGGAAAATGATATGGATAGATTTAAAAATGGTGACACCGTAACAGTTTATGGTATGGTGTCAAATATAAAAAAGAAACTGACAAAGAGAAATGATACTATGCTTTTTATGGATTTTGAAGATTTAACAGAGTCTATGGAAGTTATTGTTTTTCCAAGGCAGGCAGAAAGATATTCAGGCTCTTTATATGAGGGGGCTATAGTAAAGCTTGAGGGAAGTCTTGATGCAGGTGATGAGCAAAACACAAAAATTATACTGAATTCTGTTTCTTCGATTGAAGAAAATAAAACAGGTGGAAGAAAACTATATATAAAGATTACGGCAGAAAACGAGAAGAATCTTTCATTATTTAAAGAGGATTATAAAAAAGCTTATGGTGATGTGCCTGTGTATCTTTATTATGAAAGTATGAAAAAGACTTTGCTTGCTCCTGTAAATTTATGGATAAAAGAGGATGAAAAAACACTGGAAGACCTTGGAAAATCATTTGGTAATGAAAATGTAAAACTTGTGTAATCTTTTTTGGATAACTTGTTAGAGTATTTTGGAAAAATTTCTACTATTTACAAAAAATATTTCGCGTGAAATACTTGAAAATCGGGATATTTGGATGTATAATATCATCGAGGTATTTTCATTATATATACAGATAGTGAGATTGAGGTTAAAGTGTTTTTAAAAAGATTACTTATTTTTATACTAATGATAACATTAGCAAGCGAAGTGGTTTATGGCATATCCTTTTCGGACGTTGGCTCTGAACATAAAAACCTGACAGCTATATATGAAATGGCTGATGCTGGAATTTTAAACGGCTATGAAGATGGAACTTTCAAGCCGGACAACCCTGTTACAAGAGCGGAGCTCAGTGTTATTATTTCAAGGACTCTTGGCTTTATAAAGGATGAAGAAAAAATAGATATAAAGCTCCCATTTGATGATGTTTATGACGGTTACTGGGCAGTTGACTATATAAAATATGCTTATAAAACAAAGATTATAAATGGAATGGGAGACGGAACATTCCTGCCTGCAGGAAAAGTTACATATGAGCAAGCTGTTAAAATGATAGTTTGTGCATCGGGTTTTGAAAAAGAAGCAAAGGTCCTGACTGGTGAAACATGGTATTCTGGATACTTGAAAATTGCCGAGAGAGTCGGTATTCTTGAAAATGTCACAGTTTATATAGGTAAAAGTGCAACCCGCTCGGATATTGTCCAGATGATGTATAATGCTGTAACAAACGAGTATATTCTTCTTGAGGATAAGAAAAACGAGGAAAATCCGGAGAATGAAAAGAAAGAACCGGAGGAAGAAGAGATAATTCAGTATATAGAAGAAGAAATTGAAGTCAAAAAGATAGTGGTTGATGCAGGTCACAACTTTGATGGCTTTGATAAAGGTGCAAGATTAGAAGATGACAGTATTATCGAAGAGGTAATAACTTGGCAGATTGCAGATAAATTAAAGGATAGTCTTGAGGAATATGGATTTGAGGTTTATATGACCAGAAAAAACCTTACGTCTTCTATAGGGAATGAATCTGTGATTGAAAGTCTCAAGGCAAGAGTTGAGATGGCACACGAAGTTGATGCAGACCTTTTTATATCCGTACATTGTAATATAGGCGGAGGAACAGGAGTGGAAACCTACTGCTATGATTTGCAGGGCAGCGGTGCTAAACTATCGAAAGAGATTACAAAGGCTATTTCAAAGGCAACGGGGCTTTATAACAGAGGTGCCAAGGAATCTAATTTTTATGTGATAAAAAATACTGCTATGACAGCAGTTTTGATTGAAACAGGCTTTATTGACAACGAAGAGGATGCAAAAATTTTAACTTCGGATAAAAAACAGAAGGATATGGCAAAAGCAATAGCTGATGCTGTTAATAAGAATAAAATAATAACTATAAATAAGCCTGTAGTAAAAGAAAAAACAGTTGAAGATGCGAGTTTTGATGTTGAGAAAGCGGAAAAGGAAGATATAGATGATAAATAAAAAACCGGAACTTCTTGCGCCTGCAGGAAGTCTTGAAAAACTGAAAACCGCTTTTTTGTACGGAGCGGATGCTGTGTATATCGGCGGGGAATATTTTTCTCTAAGAGTTGCGGCAGAGAACTTTACCTTTGAAGAAATGAAAGAGGGAGTGGAATTTGCACATTCTCTCGGGAAAAAGGTTTATTTGACTGCAAATATTATTCCGCATAACAGTGATGTCAGGGAATATCCTGAATTTATTAAAAATGCGGCAAAAACAGGAATAGATGCAGTTTTGATTTCAGATTTGGGCCTTTTTGATATAACAAGAGAAATTGCCCCTGAACTTGACATTCATATAAGCACGCAGGCGAATAATGTGAATTATGCAACCTGCAGAATGTGGAAAAAGCTTGGAGCAACAAGAGTTGTTCTTGCAAGAGAACTTTCTTTTGAAGAAATTGCAGAAATAAGAAAAGAGACGAATGATGAAATAGAACTTGAGGCATTTGTTCACGGAGCAATGTGTATATCCTATTCGGGAAGATGCCTTCTGTCAAATTATATGACAAACAGAGACAGTAATCAAGGGGCATGTTCTCATCCCTGCAGATGGAATTATTCCTTGGTTGAAGAAACAAGACCGGGAGAATATTTCCCTGTATATGAAAATGAGAGAGGTACATTCATATATAATTCAAAGGATTTATGTATGATAGAATATATAGACAAGCTAATCGAAAGCGGGCTTTCAAGCCTTAAAATTGAGGGCAGAGTGAAGACAGAATATTACCTTGCAACTGTGGTTAAGGCTTATAGAGATGCCATCGATTCATATTTTGATGATAAGGAAAATTATAAGTTTAATCCCGAATGGCTGGAGGAACTTAAAAAGGTCAGTCACAGGGATTACACAACAGGCTTTTATTTTAAAAAGCCGGGGGGAACGGAACAAAACTATGAAACAAGCTCTTATATTAGAAATTATGAGCTTCTTGGAGTAGTAGATGGTTATGACGAAAAAGAAAAGATGGTTTCTGTAGTGCAGAAAAACAGATTCTTCCCCGGTGATGAGGTTGAATTTCTTTGTCCCAAAGGACCTTTCAGAAAAATTGTTATAGACAGAATATTGGATGAAGAAAATAATGAACTGGAGGTTGCAAACAGACCTCAAAATATTGTGAAAATCCCCTCGGATATTCCTTTGGAAAAAGGCAGTATGATGAGAGGTAAAAAAATACAGTAAAAAATTAAAAATTACATAAATGGAGGAATTAAAATGAAAACTTCAAAAAGAATTTTAAGTCTGTTGCTTGTTATGGTATTTGTATTAACAGCAACATTTACAACTCCTGTTTTTGCAGCATTTTCTGATGTTGCGGAAACAGATGCATTTTCAGGTGCAGTTAGTAATCTGAGCACACTCGGGATTATTAACGGTTACGAAGATGGAACTTTCAGACCGCTCAACAATGTAACAAGAGCGGAATTTACTGCTCTTATTTTAAGAGCGATTGGCTATGGGGATATTGGCTCAACAGAGCTTACAGACCCACCATATCCGGATGTTGTAACAAGTGATGTTTCATGGGCTATTGGAAATATCAGAACAGCAAAGGCTATGGGAATTGTTACAGGCTATGAAGATGGAACATTCAGACCGATGAACAATGTGTTATATGAAGAAGCTATAACAATGATTGTACGTGCTATCGGTTATGAGAATTATACCCCTGATGGCGGAGAGTGGTACACAAAATATCTCACCACAGCAGGTTCTATCGGTATTTTAAAGAATGTAAATGGCACAATAAGTGTTCCTGCAACAAGAGCTATAATTGCATTGCTTATTAACAATGTTTTGGAATCAGATGCAACAAAAAATAATACTGTAGCAGGCAGTGTTATAACAGGAAATTCTATGGCAGGTGGCTCTGTTATGGAGAATATGCTTGGATATATCCAGAAAACAGGGATTATTATGTCAAACAGAGTTACATCACTTGAATCTCCTGATGTTAATTTAAGAGATAATGAAATTATGATTAAAGATTTGGATTCAGGGGAAACAAGCAAATATATTACAAATGATGTTGCAAAATACGATGCAATGATAGGATACAGAGTTGATTTCAGCTATAAAGAAAACAAAGAAACAGGATATAACGAACTCAAGTCTGTAAATCCAAAAAAATATAATTACCTTGATATATCTGCAAAAGATATAGAAGATGCAAAATGTGATGGAAATGCTATCGTGTATTATGAAGGTGGCGTGAAACAGAAAAAGATAAATATTGATCCAAAATCTGTTGTAATATATAATGGTAAGTTATACGGAGCAACAGCGGCAGAAAGCGGATATGCTGATTACTTTGCAGGAAAGGGTTTACCTGTTGTTGGTAGTTTGAAACTTCTTGATAACAACAACGACAATAAATATGATGTTGTATTTGTAGAACAATATGAAATTTATGTTGTATCAAGTATAACAAGAGGAACTTACACAATATATGATAAGGTAATCAGAAACAATGAAAGTATTGTTCTTGATGAAGAGAACGATGACTTTATAAAATTTGTTGACACAAAAGGATATGACTCATCATTCTCTTCAATATCAGCAGGTTCAGTTTTGTCAATCAAGAAGAGTAATGAAGAAAATGGCTCTGATGTATTGACAACTGTAGTTATAAATAACGTAAACCCAACAGGTAATGTTACAGGAACAAAATCTGGCAGAAGTGTAACTATCGGAACAAAAACATATAATTATTCAGATGCAGCTCCCTGGATGAATGGTTCTGATTTACTTGCAGAACCAAAACTTGAGGATTCTGCAAAATTCTATCTTGATTTAAATGAAGAAGTTGTAGGTTATGAAAAATCTCAGGCTCAGGTAAATCAGAAATATGGCTACATTTCTTCATATGCAGAAGTAACAAGCGGAATGGATGATGTTCTTAAAGTAACAATGTTTGTTCCCGGGACAGCAGGTCTTTCTAACTATGTGACAAACTCAAAAACAAAGATCAATGGCTTACCTGATCAAACACCTGATCAGATGATAGATATACTTAACGCTGCTGCATCATATCAGGGTAAGTATAGTGCCGCAGAGGATAATGAATGCTCTCAGCTTATTAAGTTTACAGCAACAGGAAATGTTTTAAATGAGATTATCACTGCAAAACAGTCTGATCCGGTTGAAACACTAAAACCAGACGAGCTTATAATTTCAAAGAGTTATAGCCCTGAAGAAAAAACAGCTAAAACAACAAGTTCAAGAGTTCAGCTAATATCAAATGTTGAGGATGAAAAATCAATTATATCTGTCCTCACGGCAGCTACCTTGATTTCTGTTCCTAATAAGAGAAAAGAAAAGAAATACAGCACTATATCAACAAGTCAGCTTGATATAAACACAAACTATCGTGTAGATGTTTATGATATTAAAGGCTCTGAACCAAAGGTTGTTGTTTTCTATGATATGGGTGCAGCTGTAAATGAAGTAAAAGCTAATACAATACCATTTATTATTACAGAGCTTGTAGATATAGGAGATAATAAGTATAACGTATATGGATATAACGGAAAGTCAGAAACAACTCTTTCAAAACCGTTAGTATCATCTCCGGATTCATTTGATGCATTCAAAACTTTATTTGATGACAACGGCGGAAAAGGCTATGTTGTTCGTTTCGGTAAAGATGCAGAAGGAAATGTAACTCTTGATGAAAAGAATGTTATATTCAGCAATGATTCATCACTTAGAGAAACTGTTATGGCAAATCACGAAACCGAAGACGGAAACGGTGGTTGGAAAAAAGCTAATGGAGAAGGCTGCCATATTAAGGGTTCAATACCTTCAGGTACATCCTATGGAATGATATGGGGTTATGTTCACAGTGTTGGTGATACATATGTACAGATTCTTGATGATTTGGATGAAAATGCGTTCCACATCTATTCAAGCTATAAAGATGCTTTGGTTCTTAAATATGAAGAATCCGGAACCGGCTTTAATATAAAGAAGCTTGAAGATGATGTTGCAACTGCCCTTCAAACAGAGGCTACAAAGTTTGGAAATGAAAATCCAACAGAAGTATTTGTATATGGAACAAATGACACAACTATCTCAATTGTAATTATCAAAGAATAATTATTCGGATTAATAATGGAAGGCGGTTCAAATTGAACTGCCTTCTTTTTTGTTTAAAAATGGGAATAATTTTCTGGAAAACAAACCATAATAATCTTAAATAAAACAAAACGGAGGATTTTGATATGCCTAATGACAGTGCAAGATTATTAAGAGAATGTGATGCAGGAATTAAAATGGCGGTTAAGAATTTAGATGAAATATCAAAGGGGATAAAGGATGCTGCACTAGAAGCAGTTGTTGCTGAAAGCAGGAAAGAACATATAAAGCTTAAGGAAGAAATTGAAAAAACTTTGATAGAAATGGGAGAAGAGCTTTCTGAACCAAACTTAATTGCCGAGGGAATGGGATATTTAAAAACAAATGTTAAGCTTGCAATGGAAAAAACAGATAAAACAGCGGCTGATTTAATAACAGATGGATGTAATATGGGTATCAAAACCCTGACAAGATATCTAAACCAGTATGAGGCAGCAGATGAAAGTGTAAAAAATACAGCAAGAGATGTTATAAAAATAGAAGAGGACCTTTTAGATAATATCCGTCCTTATCTGTAAAGTAATTTTATAAAATTTTAAACGGAATTTACTTGTAAAAGTGAATTCCGTTTGTTTTTAAGAAAAATTTTGTAAAATCTATTGACAAACTAGAGGAAATTTGATAAAATAAATTGGTTTTTAATGTGGGAGTGGTATGCTCAAAACACATTGATTAAAAATTATTAGGTTGTAAAAGCAGGAGCTTTTGTGATGAATAATATTAAAGAAAAGAACTATGTTGCAGGGTTTAAACAGTCCAAAAAGATGATAGAAAAAGGCTGTGCAGAGCTTGTGTATATAGCAAAAGATGCTGATATGCATATTGCGTGTCCTATTGAGAATTTATGTAAAGAAAAATCAGTTGATATAGAATATGCAGACAGTATGAAAGAATTAGCCCACAGTGCGGGAGTTGAAGTCCCTACTGCGGTTGTTACCATTGTTAAAAATGCTTAGGCGTTTTTATATATTAAAATTAAATGCAGGAGGTGAAAAAGATTGCCAACATTTAACCAATTAGTAAAAAACGGAAGAAAGACTGCTGAAAAGAAGTCAACAGCACCAGCTCTTTTAAAGGGTTTCAACACAATTAAGAAAAGACCTACAGATCAGGATTCTCCGCAGAAGAGAGGTGTATGTACTTCTGTAAGAACAATGACACCTAAAAAGCCTAACTCAGCGCTCAGAAAGGTTGCCAGAGTTCGTCTTACAAATGGTATTGAGGTTTCTGCTTACATTCCGGGTATCGGTCATAACCTTCAGGAACATAGCGTTGTTATGATTAGAGGTGGAAGAGTAAAGGATCTCCCTGGTGTGCGTTATCACATTATCCGTGGTACATTAGATACTGCAGGTGTTGCAAAACGTAATCAGTCAAGATCTAAATACGGAGCTAAAAAACCAAAGGACGCTAAATAAGCGTAAAAACTATTAAAGAAATTTGTAGTGCGATTACTATTTATATATATAACCTGATGGGTAATAGTAATAAGCACAAACAGTATCCTTAAGGGTATTGAGTACCTGTGGATATATTAACCACAAAGAATGGAGGGAAGAAAAGTGCCAAGAAAAGGACATATTGCACGTAGAGACGTGTTACCTGATCCGATGTATAACAGCAAAACTGTTACTCGTCTAATAAACAATATCATGCTTGACGGTAAGAAGGGTGTAGCCCAGGC
>JAZSOT010000034.1:0-5984 GCA_045537065.1 Clostridia bacterium
CTAATGATATTACTAACATAGAGGCTCAATTAAATAAAATAAAGCACTTAAAAAAATCACTTTATGAAGATTATAAGTTAGGAATTCTTTCTCGCGAAGAATTCATGGATTACAAAGCAGATTATGATAAACAAGAAAAAAATATAAGTGAGCTTATTAACGCAATGAAAAATAATAATCAATCTCAAGAAGAAGCAATTCTTGAATCTTCATTTATAAAACAACTCGGAGAAAAATCTGAGATTACAGAACTAGATAGAACTGTTTTAGAAACATTTTACGAAAAGATATATATTTATGAGGATAAACACTTAAAATTTAAGTATAAATTCAGCGAAATAATAGAAGCAATTAACAAGCATTAAAATCTTTTCGCTATCGACTATTACCTTGGGGAAACGAGGATACAGAAGAACTTATAAAGATTATGGATAAGTATAAAGTTAAAACAACCTTTTTTGTGGTAGGCGGATGGGTGGATAAATATCCGGAATCCGTGAAACAACTATTTGATGCAGGACATGAGATTATGAATCATTCGGATACTCATCCTCATATGACTCAGATAAGTGTCGAAGAAATGAAAAAAGAGGTTACATCCTGCGATGAAAAGATAGAAAAAATAACAAAGGTGAAGCCGACTCTATTCCGTGCTCCTTACGGGGATTACAATAATGATGTTGTCGGTGCGATGAGAGAGACGGGACATTTTACAATCCAATGGGATGTTGATAGTCTTGACTGGAAGAATTTAAGTCCTACTGAAATAAGTCAAAGGGTTTTGTCGAGAGTAAAGCCCGGTTCAATAATTCTTTTTCACAACGCAGCTCTTCACACTCCAAAAGCACTCCCTACAATTATAGAAAAGCTTCAGGCAGACGGTTATAAAATCGTGCCTGTGTCAGAGCTTATTATGAAAGAAAATTTTAAAATTGACCCATCTGGAAAACAAATTTTATCTTCTGACTAGCTTAGATTAATTGGGGCAGATTATTCTGCTCTGATTTTTTTTGTAAAATGTTCTCATTGGGGTTGTTATTTTCTACAAAATATGATACAATTTTTAAAGGATAAAGGTGGTGATGCAAATGAAAAAAGCAGGATATGAGTTGTTGTTATTTTATACAGCAGCATTTATTGGAGGATTTTTTGGTGGATATGCTGTGCTTAGAAGTGATATGTTTGCATCGTCACAGACTATGAATATTCTTACAATGATGCTGAATTTGTTTGGCAATAATCTTGGGGAGTTTTTAGTAAGATTTTGCATTATGGTAATATATGCAGGGGCGATTTCGGTTTGTATATTAGTGCCAAGATATACAAAACTTGATATTCAGCTTATAAGTGCGGTAGTAACAGCAGTTTCCTCTGTTATAATGGCATGTATTCCGGTTGGAGTCACAAGTGTTATGTCTTTGCTTCCTATATTCGTTGCTATGGCTATGCAGTGGAATGCTTTTCCGGGCGCTTTAGGGTATCAGGCGGCATGTATTTTTGTTACAAATAATTTTCGTCAGGCATTGGTGAATGGAATAAATTATTTTTGCACCAAGGATAAAAAATACATATCTGGTTTTTGGTTTTATGCAGGGGATATATGTTCATTTCTTTTAGGCTTTTCAGTATGTTATATAGGCGTAAAGTATGTAGGGTTTAGCTTTGTGGCAACTATTACTTTGGTGTCATTGTTTATGATTACATTGATAGCAAAAGAAAGAAGAGAAATGAGAAAACAGAATATGTCGATAAATTCTGATATTACTGCAGGATAAATTTATATTTTTGCTTGACAAAATCACAAGGTAAATATATATTATATGTTGTATAGTGGAAAAATAGAAGTATATATTTATTGCCGTGAGAAGCGAGGAAAAGAAAGAATTCTGATAGAGAAAAACGGCATTATTAAGATACTTAAATAAATTTATGAAAAGGTTTTTGTTATGAAATTAAATACAAAACATATAACTCACAGTGCAATCATTGCGGCTTTATATATTATACTGACAGAAATATCAAACCTGTTTGGACTTGCAAGCGGTGTAATTCAGGTAAGAATTTCAGAAGCTCTGACTATTCTTCCCATGTTCACACCTGCTGCAATACCGGGACTTTTTGTGGGATGTTTTATTTCTAATGTTTTATGCGGAAATTTGCTTCTTGATGTGATATTTGGTTCAGTTGCCACATTAATCGGTGCTCTTGGAACATATTATTGGGGTAAAAACAAATATTTAGGAGCTTTTTTCCCTATTTTGTCAAACACCATAATTATTCCGTTTGTACTTAAATATGTTTATTGCTTTGAAGGGGCAATGTGGTATTTTGTTGTTACGGTCGGACTTGGAGAGATTATTTCCTGTGGATTGCTGGGAGTTTTGTTATATAGGATTTTGAAAAAGAAAAGATTTTTTGAAGATAAAAATCTTTTAAAATAAGTTGGAGGTTATTTATGGCTAATATTCCTGAAATGTTTGGAACAATGGTGTTCAATGAGGCAACTATGAAAGAAAGATTGCCAAAGGAAACATACAGAAAGCTTAAGAAAACAATAGACAAAGGGGAGAGTCTCGATTCATCCCTTGCATCTGTTATTGCATCTGCAATGAAAGACTGGGCAATCGAAAAAGGTGCAACACATTATACTCATTGGTTTCAGCCTATGACGGGTATAACTGCCGAAAAACATGACAGCTTTATTGCTCCCACCAAAGATGGCGGAGTTATTATGGATTTTTCAGGAAAAGAGCTTATAAAGGGCGAGTCTGATGCATCTTCATTCCCATCAGGCGGACTTCGTGCCACATTTGAGGCAAGAGGTTACACTGCATGGGACCCCACAAGCTATGCTTTTGTTAAAGATGGTACACTATATATACCGACAGCTTTTTGTTCGTATGGCGGAGCGGCACTTGATAAAAAGACTCCTCTTCTTCGTTCGATGGAGGCTGTTAATAAGCAGGCAAAGAGAATTCTTAAAATATTCGGCAAGGATGTAGCGAAGGTTACACCTACTGTTGGAGCAGAGCAAGAATATTTTTTGATAGATAAGGATATTTATGCAAAGAGAAAAGACCTTATGTACAGCGGAAGAACCTTGTTTGGTGCCCCTGCTCCAAAGGGTCAGGAACTTGATGACCATTATTATGGTCAGATTAAACCCAGAGTTTCAGCTTTTATGAAAGAGCTTGATGAAGAGCTGTGGAAGCTTGGTATTCTTGCAAAAACTGAGCATAATGAGGCTGCCCCCGGACAACACGAGCTTGCTCCTATTTACACTTCTACTAATATTGCAACAGACCATAATCAGCTTATGATGGAAATGATGAAAATTGTTGCCTTAAGACACGGTATGGTTTGTCTTTTGCATGAAAAGCCTTTTGCTGGAATTAATGGAAGCGGTAAACATAATAACTGGTCTTTATCAACTGATACAGGTGAAAATCTTTTTGAACCGGGAAAATCTCCATATGAAAATGCACAGTTCCTTGTGTTTTTCTGTGCGGTTGTAAGTGCGGTACATAAACATCAGGACTTACTTAGAATATCTGCAGCCAGTGCAGGAAATGACCACAGACTTGGTGCAAATGAAGCACCTCCTGCTATTATTTCCATATATGTTGGCGATGAAATGGAAGCTGTTCTCAATGCAATTAAGGATGATGAGGACTATATCGATCGCAAAAAGGAAAAAATGACAGTAGGAGTTTCTGCTCTTCCAAGATTTTCAAAGGATACAACAGACAGAAATCGAACTTCTCCGTTTGCTTTCACTGGAAATAAGTTTGAATTTAGAATGCTTGGCTCAAGCGATTCAATAGCCTGCACCAATATTATGCTTAATACCATAGTTGCAGACGAGCTTGAAAAAATTGCGGACAAGCTTGAAACATCAAGCAATTTTATAGATGATGTTCATAAGATTGTAAGAGAGATTATAAAGGAACACGACAAAATTATATTTAATGGAAACGGCTATTCGGACGAATGGGTTGAAGAAGCTGAAAAGAGAGGACTTTTAAATCTCAGAACTGCAGTTGATGCATTCCCATATTATATCAAGAGAGAAAATATTGATATGTTTGAACATCATAAGGTTTATACCGGTGCGGAAATGAATGCAAGGTATGAAATTCTTATGGAAGAATATTCAAAGGTTATTAATATTGAAGCTCTTTCTATGATAGGAATGGTGAAAAAGGATTATATCCCGGCAGTTTCCGAATATATAGCAAACCTTTGTAACAGTATATCTGCAAGAAAAGCTGTATGCGAAGAAATTCCTTTTGAAACTGAAAAAGCAATACTTAAAAAAATTACTCCATTGTCAGATAAAATGTATGAGCAGGTAACAGACCTTGAAGAAAAGCTTATGGCATCACCTCGAGGCAATGCCACAGAAAGGTCAGTATATTTTAAAAATGAAATTGTCAGCCGAATGGAAGCTTTAAGAAAAACTGTTGATAGCATAGAGGTATATTCTGACAGAAGAATCTGGCCTGTTCCGTCTTATGGAGACATAATATTCAGTGTAAAATAAAATAATAAAAACTGCAGAAATGGTTCTGCAGTTTTTATGTTTTACAAAAAAACTTAAATTTTTTATTGAAATATTGCGAATAATATGATATAATATGTCGGTGTTGTAGAAATTGTTTATTTAATATTTGCTTAATGCAAAAATTTTATATGATAGAAGGTTTTTATATGGCAGACAAAGAAAGAAGAGTAGGCACAGTATCAAGAGGTATTCGTTGTCCTATCATCCGTGAGGGAGATGACCTTGCATCAATTGTTACAGATAGCGTTATTGAAGCTGCTGAATGCGAAGGCTTTGAGCTTTATGACAGAGACGTTATCTCTATAACAGAGTCTATAGTTGCAAGAGCTCAGGGAAATTATGCTTCTATAGATGATATAGCAGAAGATGTGAAGTCAAAACTTGGAGGGGAAACTGTTGGGGTTATATTCCCTATTCTTTCAAGAAATCGTTTTGCTATTTGCCTTAGGGGTATTGCAAAGGCTGTTAAAAAGGTTGTTTTAATGTTCAGCTATCCTGCTGATGAAGTTGGAAATCATCTTATTACAGTTGATATGGTTGATAATGCAGGAATAAATCCTTATTCTGATGTTTTGTCTCTTGCTCGTTACAGAGAGCTTTTCGGAGAACATAAGCATGAGTTTACAGGGGTTGACTATGTTCAGTATTATGGTGATATAATCCGTGAATGCGGTGCAGAAGTTCAAATTGTGTTTGCAAATCAGGCTAAGACAATTCTTGATTACACAGACTCAGTGATTAACTGTGATATCCACACTCGTGCCCGCACAAAGCGTATTTTAAAGGAAGCAGGAGCAAAGGTTGTTTTAAGCCTTGATGATATTTTGAATGCACCTGTGAACGGCAGTGGATTTAATGAAAGATACGGACTGCTTGGTTCAAACAAATCAACAGAAGATAAAATAAAATTATTCCCGAAAGAATGCAAGGACCTTGTTCTTGATATTCAAAAGAGGGTGCTTGATAAAACAGGCAAGCATGTTGAGGTTATGGTTTATGGAGACGGGGCATTTAAAGACCCTCAGGGTAAAATATGGGAACTTGCAGACCCGGTTGTTTCTCCTGCGTTCACAGATGGCTTAATCGGAACTCCAAATGAAATTAAGCTTAAATATCTTGCTGATAATGACTATAAGGATTTGTCAGGGGAAGCTTTGAAAGAAGCTATTTCAAAGAGTATTAAGGAAAAAGGTTCAAATCTTGTTGGAAATATGGCATCTCAGGGAACAACTCCAAGACAGCTTACAGACCTTATAGGTTCACTATGCGATTTAACAAGCGGTTCAGGAGATAAGGGAACTCCTGTTGTTCTTGTTCAGGGATATTTTGATAATTATACAAACTAGATATTATTTAAAGCAGAGACTTTATGTCTCTGCTTTTTTGTGTGAAATATATGTAAAAAAATAATATAAAAGGA
>JAZSOT010000039.1:0-17066 GCA_045537065.1 Clostridia bacterium
CCAATACTTGTAACGCCATCCGGAATGGTGATGCTTGCAAGGTTTGAACAATAAGAAAATGCACTTTCCCCAATGCTTGTAACGCTATCCGGAATGCTAACGCTTACAAGGCTATGGCATCCCGAAAAAGCTTCATCTTCAATAGTGATTACAGTTTTGGGAATTACAACGGAACTGAGTTCATTTTTCAAAAAAGTGCTCATTTTATCTGTTAATCGACTACGATATGGACTAAATGCATTTTGTCCTACCGTTGTCACTCTGCTTTTCCCTATATATTCCGGAATATATACATCCCTTTCATTTCCTTTATAAGATGTAATCGTTATTTCGCCATCAGTCACAGTAAAATTATATAATTTTTTCCAATCCCCAACTGTTCTTTCTTTAATTCCAAGTTCTTTTTCAAACTTGTCATTTTCTATGCATTCTATATCATCAGCAGAATAATTTTGTTGCTTGTAATTAAGAAAAGTTGTCAATAGCGAAACATCTTTATCGCTACACAAATTTATGTATTTGTCTATCCAGTCAAGCTCTGCTTTGGGGATATAGCTTAGCAAAAGATGCAAGGCTTGGGCGTCTTGAATTTTAATGCACATATTAGCAATTGCATCCTTTTGTTTTCGTATGTAACTTGAAATTTCACCCACATCTTTTTCCAATTCACTTCGCAAATAGAGAATTGAAAAATTAAGCCTTTCTTCACTTTCGCCAAGCGAAAACCATATATCCTGTGCCATTTCCGCAGAAGACAGAATTTTAATTTTTCCGCTTATCCATTTCTTATTAATCTCGCTATTGGTTGAACATTTAATTTTATTCGCTTTAGCATATTTTTCTGCTTCGCTTCCGGGAACAGTGTGTATGGTAACTCGCGACTTACAACCACTAAAGATATTGTCGTCAAATATTTTTACGCTTTCCGGAATATATATATCATTTAAATTTTTGCAGTCCATAAAAGCTTCTTCGCCAATCTCTGTTACACTTTTCGGAATGCTGATCTCGCCAAGATTTTTACAGCCGGCAAAAGCTTCGGGACCTATGCTTTCAATGCCATTGGCTATTGATACATTAACTAAATTCACGCAATCGCGAAAAGCCAAAGAATCAATATAAGAGGCTGTTGAGGGGATCGATATGCTTTCCAAAGAGGTGCAATCCATAAAAGACTGGAACGAGATTTCATTTACTCCTTCGGGAATAATTACACTCTCTAACGCCTTGCATCCTAAAAAGGCGTATTGATTTATTGTTTTGACTGTTCTTGGAATGACCACAGATTTTAGCTTGTTTTCAAGAAATCTTATTTTTGAATTTTCCTTTGCCGCATTACCTTCAGGAGAAAATGCGTACCAAGATATTTCCGTTACCATATTTTCACCTATTTTTTCCGGAATAGTAACTTCGACATCATTTCCCTTGTAAGCATTAATGGAAATTTCACCATTATTAATGGTATAACTGTATATTTTTTTCCAATCTGCTTCACTCAAAATTTTTTGTTCATTTTTCTTCATAGCTCCAATTACATTATCCATTATAAATCTCTCCTTTGAATTTCATTTGATTTTAATATAAGTTTTATTGCCCATGCCGGCACATCATAATTATTATAATCATCATCTATAAATACGAATGCAGTTTCATAATCCGGCTTTTTCGCAGGAAAATCACCGCAACCATCCGTAAAATAAATAAGACCTTTTAAATTAACAAATTCTTTGTTTTTTATCAATTCATCCACATATGTAAACACAGGTCTAAAGTCTGTTCCGCCAAGGCCGCGAATTTTCATTGTATTAATATATTTGTCAAAGTCATCCTGCGACGCAATTTTTGCATCTTCTTGAATTTCGGCATCACATTGAATTATGTGCAGATTAATTTTTGTAAAAAAACTTTCGGTTGATTTTAATATGTTGTATGTTTTTTGCAAAAAAGTCTGCACAAGTTCGCCTGATGTTGAACCAGAAGTATCAATCGCTATAGCAAACTCTTTGATTCGTTTTACTTCTTTGTATTCAAGTGGTTCAATAAGTGGTATTTTATCATACAGTTTTAATCCGTATGTGTAAAAGATATAGTCGAATTCATCATCATTTATTTTCATTACTTCACCAAGTGTGGCAAACTTTTTCAAGAAAGAAGTATAGTCATATTTCTCTTGATTTAGTTCCTTAAGATTCTGAAGCATATCTCCGGGAGTCAATCCCCGATCTTTTCCAAAGGTTTCAATATCAATCTGCATACGTTCGGATATCTGTTGCCACTCTTCCGCAAGCTGTGCTTTCGCAAGTACACTTGTCTCTCCGTCACTTCTTCCCGCCTTACCTATGCAATAACTATCATATTTTTCTTCGTCAGTCATATACCAGATTTCGTGATTATCTACATAGAAATATCCACGAATTTCAGAAGAATCTTTTTTGTCGAAATCCACACTTTTTAAGTAATGATAAATTTTCTCGGCGGTAAGCCCTCCGGCTTTGTTTTTAAAATCATTGATGTAGTTTTCCTGATGCTTTTCCATTCCGGATTCACATGATTTTAATCCAAGTTCCGAAATAACGTTTTCAACAGCAATATCACAAGCTAAATCCCAGAGTGGTCTGTCAAGAGTTGGGCTCATAAACATATGTCGATACACACAGTGCATAACAATATGAAGATATGCCCTGACTAATATTTCTTTTTTCAGTTTAAAATCTTTCAGCACTCGTTTTGGATTGTATAGCAAATATTTCCCATCTGTCATAAGCGCGTCTTCCTCGCAGGGTAACATCTCAAATTGACTGAGTGCCATATCAAGAAAACGCAAGTTGACCAGCAAGGTGTTACGGGAGTATATAAGCACATCCGACGCTAACATTTCCGCTTTATTCAATTGTTCTTTATCCATAGTAACACCTCACTTTCATTTTTTCTTCTTAATTATATCAATCCATTTTTGTAAGCTTCATTTATAATCTGATCAGGACTCCACTTCGACATAAATCTTACTCGTGTCAAGTCAGGAACAAAAACATACTTTCCGTATGCAGTATAAAAACTTATTATATTTGACATTATATCACATTCTGCGAACGATCACAAGCTTCAACAAGTAGTTGTTATCATATTTGATTTTACATTTTTTCATATTTATCTATAAACGCCTCACACTCCTCCAAAGGAAGTGCTTTGGAATAATACCAGCCCTGAACATAATCGCATTCAGAAGTTGACACAAGTGTGTTCTGCTCTTCTGTTTCAACACCTTCGCAAATAACCTTTATATCCATATTATGAGCAAGAGCGATTATACCGGCAAATAATTTTTTGCCATTTTCAAGCTCGGTTTTAAGTAAGATATCACGGTCAATTTTAACCACATCAATTGGGTAGTCGCAAAGATTTGCAAGGGATGTGTAACCACTTCCCAAGTCATCAAGGTAAATTCTAAAACCGAGTTCTTTTGCTCGAACAACATTTTTTGTTGCAGTTTCTCTATCTTTTTCGATAGCGTCCTCGGTGATTTCTATAGCTATTTTTGATTTATCAAAGGAATAACCGTTAGAAATCATAAGGAGCTTATCTATAAAGTTTTCTTCAGAGAGTGTAATTCTTGTAAAGTTGCAGGACAGGGCTATATTTTCAAATTCTGTTCCTTTCCACTTTTCAAGCTGTCGGCAGGCAAGTTCAAACATATAAAAATCGTGCCTTGAAATAAGCCCTGAATGTTCCATATTTTCGATATATTTACCTGGTCCTATCAATCCTTTTTCGTTGCTATCCCATCTCGAAAGTGCTTCTGCCGATACAATTTTTTTGGTTTTGTTATCAACAATGAACTGCAAATACATCTTAAATTCATTGTTTTCAAAGCCCTTTAAGATGCTTTCTGTAATTTTCTTTTCTTCCTGAATTCTATTCATCGAATGTGTGTCGCAATACATTATCTGCTTGTCGGTTCCAAAAATCCTGTTACAGTTCTTTCTCAAATTGAATAATAAAATTTCGCAATTTCTGTCTGCCGATGCAAGATGATAGGTTGCTGCGTGGAAAACAAGCTTATTGCTTTTATCCTTCACACCTTCAAAGCTGTTAAGCTTGTCCATAACTTCTTTCAGTCTTACTTTTGCATCCTCGTCATTTGTAGTCTGGTACGCAAGGGCAAAGCCGTTTTCGGTAATTCGTGCTGATATTTCTCTGTCGCCTGTATTTTCAGACAAAACTGATGCTGTATATTTTAAAACCTCGTCAAATGAACTATCGCCATGGTAAGAGCGAAGGTAGCTGCTGTCTAAAATAATATATGCAACATGATAGAGATTTCTTGAGATATCGCCTATGGTGTACCTGAAATGGTATTTGAAAAACTGCAGATTTCCCATTCCGGTTTCTGCATCTGTCATTTTGTCAACTTCGTTTTCTTTTCGTATTCTCCTGATTCGTAAAAATAAAAATACAACGAAAAACAGAAGGATACAGGACAATAACAGTGTAAATATAAGCCATTTATAGTTTGTTTTTGAAGTTTGTGATGCATAGGACATGTATATGCCGTTTTTTTCAGTCTCAGATATTTTATTTATCGCAGGTTTAATTGCGGCAATTTCGTCATCGTCTGCAATGGTTGTAAAAACAAGACCGGCTTTTCGTGTTTCTCCGTTTTTTTCATAGGAAATCAACTCAAGATAATCCTTACCGTAGGAGATATTTGCCTCAAGCGATGAGATAATATCTACCTGAAGATTTTCGCCCATTTCAAATCTGTCATTTTTGTTTCCGTTGATATAAACGAAATTATGTCCTGAGTGTTTAGAAATTTCGCTTAACAAATCAGGGATAACACCCTTATACATTTTTGCATCTTCATCATAATATTCTATAGGGTAATTATCCGGATTTCCTGCGACATAAAGGTAATCTTCATACCCTTGAGTATTCTGCGTGGTTATAACCTCAGCAAAGACAGGCTGCACAAAAAACGCAAACAATGCCAGTAAGAGCAATATGAACTTTTTCATTTTCTGCACAACCTCCTTAAATATTCATCTTCTTTCTCTCAATCCGTCCCCAATCCAGCTTTTTCTTTTTGTATCCCTTAAATGCTGTAAGGCGGACAAACGCCATAATGAATCTAAGCGTTGTAACCTCGAAAAAGCAAAGCATAATTGCTTTAAAACAATCCCTTGGTTTTACGGTTAAGTCAATGGTCTGTATTCTTGAAAAGAACGCTGTCAGGGTAAGTATCGAGTTGTAGGATGCATAAATCAGCATGAAAAGTAGCATGAACGGAAGGTTCAAAATGTCAATGCAGTATGCCGCAATCATTGTAAACACGCCGAAAACCTCAATAAACGGCGAAAGCAGTTCGTATAAAAGGAAATACATATATGATATAAACCCAACTGCTCCATATTTGGGATTTGCCATCATTTTTTTATGCTTCCACATTGTTTGGAAAAGTCCTAAGTGCCAACGCTTTCTTTGTTTTTTAAGGTCGCCGAGCTTCTCAGGAACCTGTGTCCAGCAAACCGCATCGGTGGCATATCTTATGGAATAGGGAATTTTATTGGTAAGGCAGTAGGAATGGAGTTTTACCACAAGTTCCATATCCTCGCCCATCGTGCCATGGTCATACCCGCCTGCTGCAATAACTGTTTCCTTTTTGAACATTCCAAACGCTCCTGAAATAATCAAAGATCCGTTGAATTTGTCAAAAAGTATCCTTGATGCCAAAAATGAACGGTCATATTCGAGTAGCTGCATACAAGCCAGAATATTTTTAGGAAGTCTATATTTTACAACCTTACCCTCAGACAATTCCACATCGTTAGACGGTCTGACTGTTCCGCCAACGGCAACTACATTTTCTTCCTCCAAAACAGGAACAACTAATTTTTTAAGTGAGTCGTACTGCAAAACCGAGTCTGCATCCATACAGATAAAATACGGATACTGTGCGGCATTGATACCCATATTAAGTGCATCTGCTTTTCCGCCGTTTTTCTTACGGATAAGTGTAAGCGGCACTTTTTGTTCGTGTGATTCATAAATAAATTCTACAGGTTGACAGTCAATAGACCTGTGAAGCGGTCTTCTTACCGGATTCATATTGTATGCATCGATTAACTGCTGTGACGTACTATCCTTTGAGCCGTCATCTACCACGATAATTTCATAAAGTTTGTAGTCAAGGGTTAAAAGTGACTTTACAGTCTGCACAACGGTAACTTCTTCATTGTAAGCAGGCGTAACGATTGTGATTGGCACAAAGTAATTCTCGGTAAACTTGTTCATCATTCTATCCTGCATTTTTCTTTTATAAAGAGTGGTTGCACCAATCACCACCGATAAAAACAAAAATGTGGAATATCCAATTAAGTAAACGATAAAACAAGAGCCGATAATATCAAAAATCTGCTTGATTAATTCCATCTCCATTACGCTTTCACCGCCTCTTCCTCTGCATTTCTTCTGTCAAGACGGTACCTGATAATTTCTCTTGCATAGCGGTCGTTTCCGTCAAATACATTTATTAAGTCCTGATAAGTATAACCAAGCTTTTCACAGGAAATGGCACTGTTTTGTCTTACATACCAGTTTGAACTTGAAAGGTTTTTTACTAAAATTCGAAATGTCGCATCTCCGGGATAGGATTTTAGTGCCGAGGTTGCAATTGCCTGGTATTCCCACGTGCGATTTTCTAAATTCTCTGCTAAATTTAATATAACAGGTTCTGCATCACACGATGGGAATTTTTCAAAATAACGAATGGCTGAAAATCTGATTTCACGGTTTTCTTTCTCATTTTTTAATATTTCAAGCATTTCATCATCACATTTTATAGCTGCAAATCTAAAGTAATTCAGGATATTAACCCTCATCTGCACAGAATAATCCTTAAAGTATGTAAAAAGCATTGTTTTAAGTTCTTCCTTGTTGCCTTTATAAAACACAAGTCCGTCGGTTATGAGCTTTGGATTATGAAAGGAAAGATTTGTGTCTATTACTTTCAGTGCTTTTCTTACAATATCAGGTCTTTGCATACTGTAAAGTGCTTTTAGCGTGTTTTCTCTGCAATATACATTTACTGAACGCAAAAGGTCTAATAGAACATTAATCAGCCTTTCGCTTTCATAATGCTTTAAGATGTTGTACTTATACAGTATGTAGGGGAAGTATGCAATTTTAAGGATATCCTTGCTTATGTATCTATGGGTGAGCGTTTCAAAAACAGAGAAAGTTTCCACAAGATATTTTTCTGTAATTTCCGGTTCTTTTGCAAACACTCCTTCAAGTGCTTTGTCAAAAGCAGTAATTCCCGAGGTTTTATCAAGCTCACGGCAAAGAAATTTTTTATGTTTTTCGGAAATCTCGTCGCCTTTTTTCAGTATGTCAATTTGTTCATTTAATATTTTTTCTAATTTTTCGGAATTGGAAACAAGGGAGCGTTCTCTGTGCTTTAAAATGAAAACATAGATTATATTATACAAAATCATACTAACGCAAATCGCAATATACGCATAAATCATTATCTCTATTTTCATTTCATTACACCCTCCTTCCACAAGTTCTGCATTATATAATATGACCTTTTGAGTCTTTCGTGATAGGTAACCTTGTTGCCCCAACCCTTAAGTTTAATTTCATCAAGCGAAATTCTGTCATTTCCCGTACCGACACCTGCATACATTTTGTTGATAGCAATATACTCAATTCCGTAATTTCCGTCATAGTAGTCGTCGTGAACAAGCATTTTCGATGGGTCTGCAAAATTCATCAGCTGCCAGGGAAGTTTAATTTCAATATAATCTCCGTTTGCACAAAAATCTGCCAAAGAATTAAATTCTCTGCTTTCGGGGTTTGCATTGCCATACAAAAGTTTTCCTGTTTCGTAACTTTCTGCAACTGTTTCCTTCGTTTCGGGACTAAGTGCAATTGCGGTACGAAGTATCAATTCAATATTCACAAACCTTGATGAATTTTTGTCGGGAACATTCTCTTTAAAATATGTATCAAATTTATAGAGATCTTTTGCATAGGTTGACCGAAGTACATCATAACGTTCCTGCACCATAATACGGCTGTTATCTTTTCCGTCAACTACAATCACAAAATCTGCATCCCTGCCAAATTTCACATCAAAGTTATTGCAGTAATTACTGCCTGTTTTCGGGGTAATATCAAGAGGAATATATAAAACCTCATTTTCAAAATCAAGTCCGTCTTTCTTTACGAGAAAATACATAAACTTTTCGTCATATTTCACCGAAAGTTCTGTGCTTCCACTTTTAATTTTATCGTCTTGTGTCCATTCGGATACATCGCCATCCACATAGCAGACGCTCTTTTCTTTTCCCGGGTCAAATGACAATAGCCCGAAATACTGCTCATTCGTCTGATAGTCAGACCAATATGCAGTTCTTGTAAGATTTACTGCGTGCATTGTGTTCCAGGTACGCTTAAACCATTCGTCCTGCCAGGTAAATACACATCCACCGTTGCACCCCGTAATCTTAATATCCTCCCAGCAATCAATAAGTGCCTGACCCTGTGCCTGCTCGGAGGTGTTACCTTGATTTCTGCCAGTGTCCTTATCGACCTGCGCCATGCCTCTGCCGGTGGACACACCGAATTCCGATATTACAACAGGCATTGTATGGTGTTTATTGAGCATTGTGAGATATGCTTTGTAGGCATTGACATTACCCTCTTCATTACGGAAAGTTTCCTTCGGCTCAATACCAAATACAGACCAGTCCTCTGCAAAGCTTAAGTAATAAGGATAGTAAGGATAAACATGGTACGATACAAACTGTCCGGGAATAAAGGAATCAGTTGTTTTAATATGCTCCGTATCCACACGAGCACATTTCATAAAGAAATCCTTGATAATTTGAGGATATTCAAAAGGGTCGGTTGTGGGCCAGTTGGAAAATGCCAACATTCTTTGTTCGCCATAACGCTCGGTTTCATATTCGATAACCTTGTCCCCAACCATGGTAAGCATTGTTTCAAAAGGTGTTGCCTCACTTGATGTAAACATATACTTGCCACTATAAGAAGAATAACCTTCCTTGCCTCGATACAAATCATCAGTATAGGCAACAGTTGAGTCATCCCACTCAACACCTAAAATATAGCCGATAACCCAATCGGATATGTCTTTTTTGTATGTGCCGTGACCGGCGCTGGCAACTCTGCCGAGGTTTAGTTTTCTTTCGCCGTGAATGACATCTACCATTATTTTACTGTTTTCTAAAAATGTGTCGTAAAAATCCTTGCTGTATGCATCTCTATGAGAATTTAAAACATAATCGTTCACCCATACGCCGTGAAGCATATAAAGCGGATTTTCGCTATCTTTGTTGTATTTGTAAAATGCATTATAGAAAGTGTCGCTCTGAATGGTATAAACACGAATGGTATTTGCGCCCATTTCCTGAATATATTTAAACCATCTTAAATAGGTTTCTTCGTCAATAGCAAAAGAAGTTGCCCACTCACCGGGAAGTCCAGAACCCAGGTTTACTCCTCTAATCTCAAATGGTTCAAAGGAATTGCCCTTTTTCATATAAATTTCTTCGCCGTCCACCTTCATAAAATATTCTGTGGGCTTTTCTTTTCCAAAATCAAAATACACGCCTTCATAAAAGTAAAGCCAATCAAAGCCAAGGAGGACAAGTATAATAAGCGATATTATGATAATAAATTTTTTCAAAACCTGTACCTCCTTTTCTTTTAATCTGAAACCTCGTTATATTTTTTAGTTTTTGATTCTGCACTGAATTGTTTTAAAGACTCTATATTTTCATCCATAAAGGCAAGTCTTTTTGTAAGAAAGCTTTTAAGCTGTTTGATACTTTCTTCATAATTTCTCGGGTTTCTCTCGGTTGGATGAAGCAAATCGTAGTCTTGACTGAATGTATGTCCCCATCTGTTATAATTTCTTTCAACTGCAGTACCTAAATAATCTACAGTATCATCAATAAATCCGAACAGGTATTCTTCGCTGAAAACAGTTTTGCGAAGTTCAGAATATCGTTCAATGACTCGGTCTGTGAACTCATCATCCATAAAAAGCATCTGAAACCACAAAACCGAATTCAGTCTGAACTCATTCGTGGGCATTGCCTGTTCCTGATATGCATCGCAAGCGGAGTTAAAGTCCCACACGCACATTTTATATTTGCCCGAGGTATCCTTATAGATATAAGTTGAAAGCGAGCCTGCGTCATAGTTACAGGTAAGTTCGTTTATCAGAAAATAATCTACAAATGAATCCACATCAATATAATTTTTGTATCCGTATTTTTCATTGTTGTAGTCGTAGGAATATAGCGTTTTTTCAAACAATGAAAATTCGTCTTTTATGGCTTCTTTAAGCTCAGGTGTCATATTTTTTGTTCCGGGATATACAAGTTCGTGCTGAGTTTTCGCCCTTGTGGTGTAGTTTGTAAAAGGATAAAGTTTATTTGCTTCGTCGGTGTCTCCCCAGTCAAGACGGAGAGCATAGCCCGAAAAGGTGTTGTCCTTTTTGTTTACTGAAAGCGATAGTCTTGCACCTTCCTTTCCTCCTGTAATCATTTCCGTTGCAAGATAAAGTCCTCTGTATTCGCCATTTAATATAAGTTCAAAGAATCTTACATTTGGGCTATAGTCCATAATCTCACCGGATATGTTATACCACATATAATTACGGATAAGTGTTTTGTCAAGGAAAGGTCCGTGAAGTGCCCATTCGTGATGAGAGTCCATACCAAGAAAGTTTTGTGGATTATTGGTTCCATCATCTTTTATAAAGCGAATAAAATAATTTGCCTTTTCAAATCTTCTTGAAGAATGACCCCTCACCCTTATCATTACATCACCCATATCAATTTTAGAGTCAGTAAGATGATTATATCCTTCTTCATTGTTTATCACATCTAAAGATGCATTTATGGTAGTTGTGCCATCCTTTGACAACGTGTAATCTGTTACATCAAAGTCTTCATCATATATAGGCTTTCCGGGTATTTCATTTCCGTATGTATCAATACTCACAAGAGGAAGATGCGAACAAAATTCATCATCTTTGTGCGTTTCGTAAACTGCTTTTTCTTCTGCCATAATATGCTCTATGTATCTTGTTCCATTATCTTCAGGCATTGACTTACTTATAAAGATTATTGCAACAAGCGTAAGGGCTACTGCAGATAATCCTATTAACTTATATTTCAACCCTTACACCTCCAAAAAAATCAATTAGAAATCTCGTCGTTTTGCATTACCGTATTTACATAGTTGATGTTTCCGATTTTATAAATTTCGTCATTGATTGCAACATTGTTTTTTCTTTCCGCTTGATGAAGTAGTTTTTGTGTAATTTCATAAATAAATTCAATGGAGGAATCTGTAGTATTTTTAACTCTTAGAACAGCTTTTGCGCCAAAGAATTTATACATCACTGCCTGAATTTGTGTTTCCTTTGTCCTTTCACCCCTGATAATCACAAGCATACGGTTGTTATTCTTAATTGCACCGAAGATAAGGAGAAGAATAAATACAAATCCGCTTCCGATACCTGCAACGATAAAGTCACCCACACCGCAGCAAATACCCACAATAATTGTCCAGAATATGTAAACCGTATCTCTTGAGTCTTTTATGGCTGTTCTGAAACGCACGATAGACAGTGCACCGACCATACCAAGCGACAATGCCACATTGTTGCCAATAACTGTCATAACCATTGACGTTAGAACTGTTAAAACCACAAGTGAAACATTAAACTTTTTACTGTAAATCGTTCCTCTGTGGGAAATCATATAGGATATGAATATCAAGAATCCTAAAATTCCCGAAGCAATAATATTTGCAGCAATCTGCTCCCAGGTAAGTGTTGACTGGTCCTTAATTAAATTAAAAATCTGACTTCTCATTATCAAAATCTCCTTATTTTAAAGTTCCGCATAGCTTTGCTGTCGAGCCAGTGCGTATTTACTCACCGACAGCTCGCTTTTATTGATACTGTTTATAAACTGCCTGATATAATCAAGCAAAAATCCGTTGAACTTTACCTCTAAAACAACATTGAATTTATCTAAAACGGGATACATTACAAGGTTTTCTGAAAACAAATCGAAATTTGTTTCTGTTGCCACAATGTTGTTATCAAAGGTTATTCTGATTTTATTTTCCTTTGCAATATATGCTTTTCTGTTGTATTGAACAATGGTTTTCGGGCGATAGCACCTGTAGTGCATAAGCCCGTAGCACTCTTTTGCAAAATCCTCTTCGTATTTTAAAAGTACTTCATATTTACCGCGGATTAAAGCCTCGGCATCTGCTTTCGTCATACGGAGAGAGCGTTTTTTCTGATTTGCGCCCTGCTTTTGCTTCATTTCAAGCATTGCAAAGTCGTGTTTGGGATCATAAATCCTAAGCCTTATTTTCCGTCTCGTTTCAACGCCTTCAAGCTTTTCAAAAAAATCATCATCATAGACAGTATCAAAATATAAGGATCTTATGATATATCCGTCAATCCCGTTGTGCTCATCCTGAATGAGCAAACTGTCAAGGTAATGTGATTTATTTCTAAATTCTTCAAGGCTTATTAAAAATTTCTTTTCCTCTCGTGTTACTACATTCATATAAATCCCCTTTTACAAAAAGAAGCTGCAACAATAGAAAGCCTCAAAAGACTCTTATCATTGCAGCTGGACTGGCGTGGCATAAAGCTTTAGCCTCTTTGCTTTGCGTCACCGGCTTTCGCCGATTTTGCTAAATATTCATCTGTTGATTATTGTAACACAATGAACCGTCTTTGTCAAACAAATTTTAATCCTTCGCAAAAACCCAAAGCGTTTCGCCGGCAAAATCTTCTCTATCACTTAACTTGTAAATGCTAAGTATCACTGTTTCTCCATTTGTCTTTTTATATGTGATTTTTGGAATATTGCCATCTAAAAGCTGCCGCCTTAATGCGTCATAGTTGAGAAAGCTCATAATTGCTCTGTGGAAATCAGGATCCACTGTTTCCTCTATGTATTTTGTGAGAAGCTTTGAAAAATGTTCCTCGTCCTCGTTGTAGCCTAAATATGCAGGCATTAAAATCCGGTGGGCTTTATCCGTTTCAAGGGAAACACGATAGATGCCGTTATAATGCTCTTTCATCACAGAAAGCATAGTATCAATTTCACGAATACCCGTTTTAACTTGAACGTATCCCTTATCTTCTGCTTTTGAGACGCTTTGCTGTTCCTTGTTTTGATAATACTGGGCTTTTGCCTCATACATTCGGATTTCGGCTTCCTTTACCATCTCCTCAGTATTTGAATTTTGAGTTCTGTAAGACATACCGATAGCAACATGATAATCCATCGGTTTTAATTGTTCAATAAGTGCCGCTATATTTCTCTTTACAACTTCCTGCTCAGAATCTTTTACAAACACCAAAAATTCGTCGCCGCCCATTCGGTAGATATGATGCCCGAAGAACACTTCTTTTAGGGTGTTTGCAATATACAAAAGCATTTCATCCCCTGCGGCATGACCATACTTATTATTGCGAAGATGAAGTTCGTTAACATCAATATAAATGCAGGAAAAATTTTCCGGTTTCATTTCGTCAAATACCAAAAGGTCTTTTTTGTATGTAACTCGGTTAGACACTCCGGTTAAAGAGTCTGTGGTAGCAGCAATTTCCGTTTTGCTTAAATGCTTTTTGTTGTAAATTGCAATGGAAAAACAAACTGCGATTTCCTCCAGAAGTATCCTTGTAGCCTTGCTTTTTTTAGGATTGATAGACCCCAAAACCGTTGCATGATTATCTTTATTTGTTACAGCCGCAAAAGAAACCTCGTGGATATTGTGATTTCTCAAAAAATCAAAAAACTTCAGGTTTGTTTTTGTTAAGTGTTCGTTTGGTCTTATGCACATAACCCCAACGGTTGATCTATTTATTTTGTGAAGTTCGGCAGCATAATGTAATATTTCGGATATGAAATATTTTCTCTCTTCACCGTAAAGAACTATATTCTCAAACTCCGGCATAGAGTAATTGTAATCTTCGCCATCGGTATCAAAGAATATTGCCGACCTTGCCCCTGCAAAAAGACAAACCTGTTTTAAAGCCTCTGAAATATTATTCTTTTGCTGATTGATTTCCAAAAGAAGCTTTCTTATATTGGAAGCACACATCATAGCATAATTTCTGCGTTTCTCGTTTGCCATAAGAATCAGTGTGTATAAAACCATAATGATAACCATAATCAAAAATGCAGTAAGCAAGATTTGGGATATGGTATGTGTAGTGGCAAACACTTGAGATTCATATCTGGCAAGAGTTATCATCCATCCAATTTCTGCAAGTGTGGAATAATGCACATACAAATCTTCGCCTGTATATGCAGATACAAATGATGTGTATCCCTTATCGCTTTCCATCATTTTTTCGTATGAGTAACCATTGTTATATTCACGGTCTTTTAAAAATGAAATATTACCGAGCTTGTCATGGATGGTATCTATAACAAGATTTCCGCTTTCTTTATCATAAACAAAAAGCTGAGCATCCAGTTCCTTTGCCATTTTGTTATATTTTTTTCCTATCACATCAAGCTTGATAACGCCATATAAAATACCTATAACTTCATCACCATTTTTTATTGGAACAGCACTTCTTATAATTTCATAATTATCTCTTGTGAGGTCAGGAACTCTCCCGCTTATGTATTCGCCTTTTGTCTTTTCTTCTTCAAAGGAAATTTGGCCGTCAAGATTTATAGAACCCGCCTTTGTTACAAAGGTGTTGTCAGGGTTTAATATGCCTATATTTTCAATCAAACCGATAGGCTGGAATGATTCAAACATAAGATTGTAGTTTTCACCATCTAAGTAAAGCTTTGCTGCAAAGTTTGCCATAGTCGCAAGGTTCTCACGGTCAGATAAAAGCTGAAGCTCCATATCATCCTTAATCTGCTTTGTCTGAACATGAAGATTTTCATACGCTTCATTCTCAGCACTTTTGTAAAAATAGCTAACCATAGTTAAGAATACTGTACATAACAAAAATACAGTAATAATTGTTTGTATAATATTTGTTTGTTTACGCTTTTTTTGTTCGTATGTTAAAGCCATTTTATCTGCAATCTTCTTTCATATTATAATTTTAAAAAACTATTTGTTTTATTATATCACTAATATATATAAATTTCAAGTAGTGCGACATTTTTATCCATTGCGATATGTAAGGTTTAGATGCAACTTATCAAAGGCTTCTCCTTGAGGAGAGGCTCCGCCGTAGGCTGTGGTGAGGTGTAGATTGCGAAGCAATCGTTTTTCTCTTCACACCTCATCCGAGTTGCTACGCAACCCACCTTCCCCTCAAGGGGAAGGCTTTTCGTTTTCGACATAATTCGACTTTTGTCAAGTTAGGAGAACAGTGAATAATAAGAACCATCACGAAATATAACGAAATCAAAGATTTCTATATTTCGGAGAACCTTGTTATGCCAAGGCATAATAAGAACCATCACCCAACACGATATCACAGATTTCTGTTGGGTACCCGAGAACCTTGTTATGCTAAAGCATAATAAGAACCATCACCCAACACGATATCACAGATTTCTGTTGGGTACCCGAGAACCTTGTTATGCTAAAGCATAATAAGGACCTACTAACTTTTCCCTATTTTTTCACTGTAGTTTTTCCGAACAAAATTCTTTGTAACCCGCGAGAATACTGGATTTTCTCGCATCCGATAGTATATGTAAATATTATAAATCGGCAAACTAATGTTTTAAATTGTATGGACTTGACACAAATAAATGTTCTCTAACTAGACAACCATTTTAACCATCAATCCCATTTTCAATTACTATTCTTGTTATAGTATCATTTGTGCAAAAAAAATATATTCTGTTAAACCCAATATCGTTATCAGGATCATACATATAGTATTTCCTTTCGACTGATTCGGAATATATCAAATTTTCCTTATACATATCTTTCAACTTTACCACACTATCTCCAACTTTAATCCCTCTAGATGTTTGATAAGCAGTAGATTCGGTGGATATTTTGTTAATCATACTTTTGTTGTCATCTGAAATCAATGCTTTAATTTCAATATCTTCATACTTATTGTTAGTCCATCTAAAGCCATCACCCGAACCCTGTTCAACGCTTGTCGGTTGCATCTGTAATTTTGATATATCTGTATTTAATTCAATAATTGTGTTTTTTGAAGCAAGATAAAATTCTGTTTTTTCTTTTTCCTCGTTGCCACCAACTGTCGTGTATATCTTATCATTCTCCGCTTCGGGAAGATGAATGTTCCTTTGGTTATCATCCTTGCATCCTGCAACCATGAGCAAAGTTATCATCAGTAATATTAAAGTAATTTTTTTCATTGATTTTCCTCCTTAATCAAATATTGCTCCATCTATAACAGGTGCAAGAGCTTCTTTTGCATCACCTGAATACTTATACTTCGGTATTCTCGATGATTTGCTTTCTATAAATTTATATCCTTTGCCCTCTAATATCTCAAATGTATATACATTGTTTCCGTCATCTGTTTTACAGATAAGCTCGTTGTCTTCGACTTCGTATGTTCCTTGTGCAATATAACTTGAGAACATAGACCAAAATAACTGAAATTCTCTGTTCTCTTTATCAAGCATAAGATAAGGTTTTGACATTTCTTCTACAGATTCTTCATAAGTGTAAATGCGTTTTTTATCAGATGCGATTACAAGGATTCTTTCGAGTTCTTCCATATCCTTGTCAGATATTTTTGCTTGCTTATTACCTTTTCTTATTTCACTACAACTTATTAAAACATCGTAGGTGTAATCATCATAGGTGATTGCATAATCAACAATTCCATCACAAGGCTCATCTATATATTTTGAATATTTTAATAAGTTGGCAACAAAATCGACATCAGCTTTTTCGCGAATTTGAAAGGTGATATTATCTGCAAAATTTTTAACATCTAAAATTACATTTGTTGGATCTTCATATTTCATAAACCAACTGCCCATTTTAACACCTATGTTGTTCTCATAAGGCTCTTTTGG
>JAZSOT010000065.1:0-1701 GCA_045537065.1 Clostridia bacterium
GGTGCTAAGGTCAGGGCATTTAAGCAGAGATTATTTAGAACAAATTATCAATCATTTTAGCAATACACTTGAAACTTTCAATTAGCAGGTTGTACCGCACTTGAATTTCAGAATGAACACTCAAAGGTGGCATGGAAAGGAAAAACCATGACCGCCTTTTTTGTTGCCCAAATAGAGAAAAGGAGAATGAAAACCATTCCAAGCCAAAGCATGAGTGCGAGCTTTTTATCCTTCTGCATAATGGTTACTTTTTCGTGTCTCTTGTGATCAGACCAAGTAGCCACGTGGCAAAAGGAAACTTCGCCGAATGGTTCGCGAATGGCAAAACCGCCATAGTCATCGACCTTCGCTGTGTTACTCGAAAATATGGAGGAAGTTATGACAGCTTTTTCTCCGATAAAAAATTTGTCGGAAAGGTTGTCTCTTAGCTTATGCAGCATGTTCCACTGCCACTTCTCTGTCAAATAATCATCAAACATGGCGCATTGTTTTTGGTAGGCGAAGGTTTGGAATGTTTTTGAAAAAAATCCGGCTGTTATTCTTTTTTGATGTTCCTTTTGAAGGGACTGTTTCTCTTGTATGATTAGATTTTCGATATTCATTTTCGATACTCTCTTTGATTTTTTTAAAGTTTACTACGTAAGAGAGTAATGTGCAAGAAGAAATAATTATGATATAATCAGCATGCATCACAGGTAGTAACAATAAGAGGAGTACAATATGGACAATTATGTGGATGAAAGAGATTATAAATTATTAGAAGGAGATAAATATACATTTTTTGTATTGAGACGTATTATTGACGGACCGTGCAAGTTACTGTTATCTGACCATGAACGATTAATCATTTGCTTTTCAACAGAGCCGTTTCCAGCTTGGATATGGACGGCAGATGATGCAACGGAAGAGGAAATGGAAAAAGCGTACAGGCTTTTGTTTGAAAATAATCTGATGAACAAGGAACATACTTTTAATCTTAAATATGAACTTTCAGATTATTTTATTAAAAGAGCGTTGAAAGATGGAATAAATTTATCGGTAAAGACAAATATGTTTGCTTATGATTGTCCAAATCCAATAAAACCGGATGAAATTGCAGAGGGCGAAATCTGTAGGTGTGAGATGAGTGATAAAGAAGAACTTGCTGATTTTGTCGAAATGTTTCGTGAAGAAAACGGCGTAGACCGGATGGACCGAAAAGGGTGTTTGGAGTATGCGGAAATTAAAATAAATGAGGGAAGAACATTTTTTTGGAAGGATTCGCAAGGAAATCATGTGGCGTCTTGCTCTTATAATTTGAAAGGCGAGTTGGCAAGTATCGGATTGGTTTATACACGACCTGAACATCGAAGAAAACATTATGCAGAGAATCTTGTTTATCAGGTTACTAAGATGGCAGAAGCAGAAGGGTGCCTTCCGATGCTTTATACTGATGCGGACTATATTGCTTCAAATGCCTGCTATGAGAAGATTGGTTATGTCCTTCGCGGGAAACTTTGCTCAATAGGATAACTTTTAAAAGATAACTTTCAGTAAGTCGGTGTGTTTAACTGAGAGACGAATTTGAATTGTGCGCCCAGCGAAGGGCAATTAACCTAACAGGTGGAAATCCTGTCTGATTAAGGTTTAGCCAACCAACAGTAGCGAGTCTTGAGCTGTCATCAGTAATGGTGGGAGTTAAGCGTAGACAGCGAGCAAGTA
>JAZSOT010000014.1:0-13183 GCA_045537065.1 Clostridia bacterium
ATGTTATGGTTATATATCAATATTTAATTTTGTGGAGAATTTTATGGATTTAAAACAAGTTAAAATATACACAGACGGAGCCTGCAGTGGAAATCCCGGACCGGGAGGCTGGGGTGCAATCCTCTGTTATAACGGGCATAAAAAGGAGCTTTCAGGCGGGGAAGAAAGCACAACCAACAACCGAATGGAGCTTACCGCGGCAATTGAAGCGCTAAAGGCTCTCAAGGAAAAGTGCAGTGTTATAATAACAAGCGATTCCAAATATTTAATTGATGGAATTGAAAAAGGCTGGGCAAAATCATGGAAAGAAAAGGGCTGGAAAAGGGGTAAAAACCAACCGGCACTAAATCCTGATTTGTGGGATGAACTTTTAGGACTGGTGGAGTATCATCAGGTTTCATTCGTCTGGATAAAAGGCCATAACGGACATCCTGAAAACGAAAGGTGCGACAGCCTTGCGGTTTTAGAGTCAAATAAGTTCAGATAACGGAGAAAAATCTACTTTTCATAGATGTATTTTTCCGCAGAGAGAAAGGTAGGAGAATATATGGAGAATAAGAGAATTTATGTTGACCATTCGGCAACAACTCCCCTAAACAAACAAGTGCTTGAGGCAATGCTTCCGTATTTTTCGGAAAGCTTTGGAAATCCGTCAAGCGTTTATCTTGAGGGAAGAGAAACAAAAAAAGCAATAAACCATGCAAGAGAGCAGGTTGCAAAAGCGATTGGGGCAGATGCATCCGAAATATTTTTCACAGGCTCAGGCAGTGAATCGGATAATTGGGCAATAAAGGGTGTTTGTCACGCATTAAAGGATAAGGGAAAGCATATTATATCAAGTGCGGTTGAACATCATGCAGTTTTGCATACTTTAGGCGCTCTTGAAAAAGAGGGGTTTAAGGTTACTTATCTTCCGGTTGATGAATTTGGAAGAGTATCTCTAGATGATGTTTCAAGCGCAATAACAGATGAAACAATCCTGATAACAATTATGACAGCAAACAACGAAATCGGAACCATTATGCCGATTGCAGAAATAGGAAAGCTTGCAAAGGAAAAAGGTGTTTTATTCCACACAGATGCAGTTCAGGCTATTGGTCTTATGGATATTGATGTTAAGGCTATGAATATAGACCTTTTATCTTTGACAGGTCATAAGTTCTATGGACCAAAGGGAGCAGGAGCCTTATATATAAGAAAAGGCGTTAAGATTGAGAGACTTATTGAGGGCGGAGCTCAGGAGAGTAATAGAAGAGCGGGAACAGAAAATGTTGCAGGTATTGTGGGACTTGGAAAAGCTATTGAGCTTGCAACCTTGAATATTAAAGAAAAAACAGAAAAGCTTTCAAAAATCAGAGATAAATATATAAGCCTTGTGCTTGAAAAAATTCCATATACAAGATTAAACGGACATCCAACAGAAAGACTTGCAAGCAATGCAAATATTTCCTTTGAGTTTATTGAGGGTGAATCTCTTCTTTTAATGCTTGATATGAAAGGTATATCTGCATCAAGCGGAAGCGCCTGCACATCAGGGTCGCTTGACCCGTCTCATGTGCTTCTTGCAATCGGCTTAAAGCACGAAACCGCTCACGGGTCACTTAGAGTTACCTTTGGTGAGTCAAACACTATGGAAGATGTAGAAAAAATTGCAGATGCACTTTGCGAGATTGTCGGAAGATTAAGAGAAATGTCTCCTCTTTATGAAGAGGTTAAAAAAAGATAAGAAACGAGGATAAAAATATGTATTCAGAAAAGGTTATGGATCATTTCACAAATCCAAGAAATGTGGGAGAAATAGAAGATGCAAACGCAGTTGGTCAGGTTGGAAACCCCAAGTGCGGAGATATAATGAAGATTTATATGAAAATCAATGAAGAAACAAAGGTTATAGAAGAAGTAAAATTTAAAACCTTTGGTTGCGGTGCGGCAGTTGCAACGTCAAGTATGGCAACAGAAATGGTTAAAGGAAAAACTATTGAAGAAGCACTTAAACTTACCAATGTTGCAGTTGCAGAAGCTCTTGACGGACTTCCGCCTGTAAAAATGCATTGCTCAAATCTGGCTCAGGAAGCAATTCATTCAGCTATTGCAGATTATTATAACAAAAAGGGTATAGACCCTGTGGGTATAGTTGGTTGCAACGGTGATTGTGCTTGTTGTCACGGTCATCACGACGAAATATAAATATGGACAGAAAAAAAGTTGTTATAGGTATGTCGGGCGGCGTTGACTCTAGTGTGGCGGCCGCCCTTTTAAAAGAAAAAGGCTATGAGGTTATAGGTCTTACTATGAGACTCTTTAATGGCGAAACTTCTTTGCCTGATGCAGAAGTTGATGCAAAACGTATCTGCGAAAAGCTTGGAATAGAACACAAAGTTGTTGATTTCACCAGGGAATTTGAGGAGTTTGTTATTGACTATTTCACAAACGAATACAGGCGGGGAAGAACACCAAATCCTTGTATTGTGTGCAACAAGCATTTGAAATTTGATGCAATGCTCAGGGCGGCAGAAGAGCTTGGAGCGGATTTTATTGCAACGGGCCATTATGCTAAGATAGAATTTAATGAGGAAAAAGGAAGATACCTTTTAAAAAGAGCAACCTCGGATAAAAAAGACCAGACCTATGCTCTTTTTTCGTTAAATCAAAAACAGCTTTCAAAAACACTAATGCCACTTGGTGAGCTTGAAAATAAGGCGGAAACAAGGGAAATTGCAGAAAAATTGGGACTTGTTACCGCAAATAAGCCTGATAGTATGGAAATTTGCTTTGTTCCTGATAATGACTATGTCTCCTTTATTGAAAAGAGAACAGAAGAGAAAATGCCCAAAGGAGATTTTGTTGACACAGAAGGCAATGTTTTGGGTGAGCATAGCGGAATTATTAATTACACCATAGGACAGAGAAAAGGTCTTGGAGTGACCTTTGGAAAGCCTATGTTTGTAATAAAAATTGACCCTGAAACAAACAGTGTGACTCTGGGAGAAAAGGGATGCGAATTTTCAAAAGAGCTTTTTGCAAAAAAGCTTAACTTTATTCCGTTTGAAACACTTAAAGAACCAATAAGAGTTAAAGCAAAGATAAGATATAGTGCAAAGGAAGCGGATGCATTGGTAATTCCTGAAAAAGATGGGGTAAGAGTTTTGTTTGATGAGCCTCAAAGAGCCGTAACACCCGGACAGGCAGTTGTTTTTTATGAGACAGAGGGCGATGCTTGTATAGGCGGCGGAATTATTGAATAACTAAGAAAGTGGTTGTATAAATTGAATTTTTTGGATATAAGAAAAAAGGCAATTGAAAAAGATTATAAAACTTTGAATGACAGACAGAAACAAGCGGTCTTCCAAACAGAAGGACCGCTTTTGGTTCTTGCAGGGGCAGGTTCGGGCAAAACTACGGTTATTATAAATAGAATTGCTCAGCTTATTAAGTATGGCTGTGCATATTATTCTGATTTTGAGCCTGATATCACTTCCGAAGAAGCAGAAATTCTTGAATGGTACGGAAACGGGGACATCCCCGAAATTCCCCCCGAAATGGAAGAATATCTGAAAGTGAGTCCCGTTAAGCCTTATAATATTTTAGCTATAACGTTTACTAATAAGGCGGCGGCAGAGCTTAAAGAAAGGCTTGAAAAAAAGCTTGGAGAATGCGGAAATGATGTTAATGCAAGCACATTTCATTCAGCCTGTGTGAGAATTTTAAGACGGGATATAGACAGGCTGGGATATGACAAAAGCTTTGTTATTTTTGACAGTACGGACCAGCAGACGGTTGTTAAGGAATGCCTTAAGGAGCTTAATATTGACAGTAAGGAATATCCTCCCAAGCTGTTTTTAAGTATTATAAGCTCTCAAAAGGATATTTTGAAAACAAGTTCTGCTTATCTTGAAGAGGCAGGAGCAGACTATATGAAATCTCTCTCTGCAAAAGTTTATAGCTTGTATCAAAGAAAACTTATGGAGTGTAATGCTCTTGATTTTGATGACCTTATTATGAAAACTGTTGAGCTTTTTGAAAACAACGAGGATATTTTGTCCTACTATCAAAATAAGTTTAAATACATACTGGTTGACGAGTATCAGGACACAAACCATGCTCAATACAGACTTGTGAGTCTCCTTGCAGGTGAAAGCAAAAATATATGTGTTGTCGGCGATGACGACCAGAGTATTTATAAATTCAGGGGAGCGGATATAACTAATATTTTAGGCTTTGAGGATGAGTTCAAAAATGCAAAGGTTATAAAGCTTGAGGAAAATTATCGTTCCACGAATAATATTTTAGATGCTGCAAATAATGTTATTTCAAATAACAGTTCAAGAAAAGGAAAAACTCTTGTTACAAAAAATGGAGACGGGGACAAAATCCTGGTTTATAACGGACAGAACGAACACGAGGAAGCAAGATTTATTGCAAAAAAAATTGAAGAGCTATGTATTGAGGGAGCAAAATATTCTGACTTTGCGGTGCTTTACAGAATGAATGCCCTCTCCCGTGTGGTGGAAGACAGTCTCCTTCGTTTTGCTATTCCATATAGAGTTTTCGGTGGTTTAAGGTTCTATGACAGAAAAGAAATCAAGGATTTGACGTCATATTTAAGACTTATACAGAACTTTTCCGACAATGTGGCACTAAGAAGAATAATCAATGAGCCAAAAAGAGGAATAGGAGATGCTTCTGTCGAGAAAATAGCGGAAATTGCATCCGAAAATAATATAAGTATGTTTGAGGTCTGTAAAGTAGCAAATAACTACCCCGAACTTTCAAGAAGTGCAAACAAAATTCTTGAATTTGCGGGAATGATTGACGGACTTAGAAACAAAATTACAACTATGGGTCTTGAGGATTTTGTTAAAGAAGTTTTAGCTGATACAAAAATGATAAGTGCCTTAGAGCAGGAAAAAACTATTGAGTCAATGACAAGAGTGGAAAACTTAAACGAATTTATATCAATGGTTCAGGAAACTGTGAAAGCAAACGAGGAAACAACTCTTTTTGATTTACTTGAAAATATTTCTCTTGTTTCGGATGTTGATAATTTAGATGATGCTCAGGACACAGTTGTTCTTATGACTCTTCACAGTGCAAAAGGACTTGAATTTCCAAATGTTTTTCTTATGGGAATGGAAGAGGGAATATTCCCGGGGCTAAGGTCCTATGGAAGTGAAGAAGAAATTGAGGAAGAGCGTAGGCTTTGTTATGTGGGAATAACAAGAGCAAAAGAAAAACTTTTCTTGTCTCACACAAAGTCAAGGTCGCTTTTTGGTTCAACTAAGTTTAATATGATTTCAAGATTTATGAAAGAAATTCCCGACAGACTTATTGATATGGTTGAAGAAGAGAAAAAATTCAGTTTTGAAACACCAAAGGTTAAGGCTCCTGTTATGGATAAAAGCTCATTCCTGTTTGGAAATGAGCCTTCAAAACCAAAAACTTTAGAATCAGGTGAAGTTTATAAAGAGGGTGAAAGAATCCGCCACAGAAAATTTGGTGACGGAACAATTTTAGAGGCAAAAGCCGTTGGTGCAGACACATTTCTTAGAGTTATGTTTGATTCGGTTGGAGAAAAAAAGCTTATGGCAGCCTATGTGAAGCTTGAAAAAATATAAGGGGGTGTAACCTTTATGTATGAATATGATTTTTCTGCAGTTTATGACAAATTGCAGGACGCAGACTACAAACAGATTGCCGAATATTATAAAGAGGCATTCAGGCGGTTTGGAAAAGAAACAGAGCTTGTTCTTGATTTGGGATGCGGAACGGGGAGTATTACCTTGGAGCTTTCTGATGCGGGCTATGATATGATAGGGGTTGACCTTTCCTGTGAGATGCTTGATGTTGCAAGAGGCAAAGCCGAGGAAAAAAGGCAAGACATCCTTTTTCTCAATCAGGATATGACGGATTTTGAGCTTTACGGAACGGTTGATGCTATTGTTTCCACCCTTGATAGTGTGAATTATATTACAGAAGAGGGCGGAGTGCTTCAAATGATGAAGCTTTGCAAAAATTATTTAAATCCGGGCGGAGTATTCATTTTTGATATTAATTCGGAATATAAACTAAAAGAGGTGCTTGGGGACAATACCTTTGTATATGACGAAGAAGATGTTTTTTATGTATGGCAGAATTATTATGATGATGAATCGGAAATTTGTGATTTTGAATTGAATTTTTTTGTTAAAGACGGAGAAAAATATAAGCGTTTTGATGAATACCAGTCAGAGAAGGTTTATAAAGAAGAAGAGCTGAGAGAATATGCGATAAGTGCAGGACTTGAGGTTCTGGGGGTTTTCGATGGATATTCTTTTAATGATGCAAAAAAGGATTCTGAACGTCTTGTTTTTGTTCTCAAAAAAAGCTAGTTGACAAAAGACTATAATTTGTTATATAATATCTTTTATGTGCAAGATGAAATTTGACTGTTTAGTTTAATATAGAATGAAAGGTTGATGTTTATTATGGCAGGTAAGGAAGTTTTACTTACTGATGAAGGACTTAAAAAGCTTGAAGAGGAGCTTGAATATTTAAAAACTCAGAAAAGACAGGAAGTTGCTGAAAAAATTAAGCACGCAAGAGGCTTTGGTGACTTGTCCGAGAACTCAGAATATGATGAGGCAAAGGATGAACAGGCAAAGGTTGAGCTTAGAATTGTTGAAATTGAAAAGATGCTTAAAAATGCCAAAATTATTGATAATGAAGAAATAAACTTGGATATTGTAAGTGTTGGAACAAAGCTCAAAATATATGATTTTGATTTTGATGAAGAAGTAAGCTATAGCGTGGTTGGCTCAACAGAGGCAGACCCTGACAGTGGAAAAATTTCTGATGAATCTCCTATCGGAAGAGCTCTTCTTGGAAGAAAAGCAGGAGAAACTGTTGATGTTGATACTCCAGGAGGAACTATTAAGCTTAAGATACTTGAAATCGGTAAATAACAGGCGAGGTGTTTACTTATGGACAAACAGGCAAGAGATGCAAGAGACCAGATGAGACAGCTTAGCAAAAAAGAAAAGTGGGCAAATTTCTGGTATTATTACAGAGTGCATGTTATTGTTTCGATTTTTGCCTTTATTGCTGTTGCGTTTGGTATTTCAGAATGTGTAAGACAGGTTGATTATGACCTTGAAATTGCATATTACAGTACAAACTATATAAGTAATGAAGCTGTAACAAGCCTGAATGAAAAATTACAGAAAAACATTGAGGATATAAATTTTGATGCTCAGTCAATTATCTGGATAGCTCCATGCTATGCAAGCTTGAATGATGCATCCGAGCAGACTCAGGCGGCACTTTTAAGACTCCAGACAGAGATTTCTGCAGGGGATTCAATGGGCTATATAATGGATGAAAAATTCTTTGAGCTTGTTTATGAAAGCTATGGAGAGTGCTTTGATAAAGTAATTCAAATAAGTGATTATCCCGAAATAAGAGAAATGCTTGGCTTAAAAGAAGATACAAAGCTATATTGGATGACAAAAGCCCTGTATGAAAGCGAAAGTGATGATGAAAGAAAAATCGCATCTCACGAAAATGCAGTCAGGGTAGAAAAATATTTTGAAGGACTTGAAAAATAATAAAAATATCCCACCGACTTTAGCGGTGGGATGTTTTTATTTAAGAATTTAAAGCTTTATCAAGATATTCCCTTATTGATGTGGGAGTTGCCTTTCCTTTAAGCTCTCTTGATGCCTGACCCATAAAGAAACCGAAAACATTTGTTTTTCCGTTTTTATAATCAGAGACAAGGTCGGCTCTTTCTTCTAATAGCTTGTCTATAAATTCAGCAATTGCACCTGTATCTTCAACAACGATAAATCCATTTTTGTTTGCTATGTCATCAGGGGCTCCGCCCTCTTCAAACATAATGCGGATAATGGTTTTTGCATCAATTCGGTTAACAATATTTTTGTCAGCCATTTCACAGACTCTTGCAAAGTCTTTTGCAGAAACAGGTATTTCCTCTGCATCTGTTTCTTTAACTCTTCTCATAACCTCGGTTAAGAACATATTGGCAACAGATTTATATTCAGGATAAATTTTAACCGTTTCGTCATAGAAATCGGAGATATATTTTTCAAGAGTAATAACTCTTGCATCTTCGTCAGTAAGACCGAATTCTTTAACATATTTTTCTGCTCTCTGATGTGGGAGGAGCGGAATTTCCTGTCTTATTTTTTCTACATCTTCTTCTGTAAATGTAACTGCAAGAACATCAGGTTCAGGGAAATAACGATAATCGTTTGCATTTTCTTTTGTTCTCATAGGACTTGTGATGCCCATTGCATCATCAAATCTTCTTGTTTCCTGAATAACCTCTTTTCCATTATCAAGTAGTTCTGTCTGACGTTCTATTTCATATTCAATAGCCCTTTGAATACCGCGGAGAGAGTTCATATTCTTTATTTCTGCTCTTTCTCCAAGCTTAGAAGACCCCACAGGCTTAAGAGAAACGTTAACATCTGCACGGATTGAGCCTTCCTGCATCTTAGCATCACAAACCCCAAGGTATTTAAGATATAGTCCGATTTTTGAAACAAATTCAGCAGCCTCTTCTGAAGATTTTATATCAGGCTCTGAAACAATTTCAATAAGAGGAACACTGCAACGGTTGTAGTCTGCCCAGCTTTGTCCGTTATAGTCGTCGTGGAAAAGCTTTCCCGCATCCTCTTCCAAGTGAATCCTGTTAATACGGACAACTGTACCAGTTGAAAGCTCTAATTTTCCGTTTGTGCAAAGGGGAAGGTCGAGCTGTGAAATCTGGTATGCTTTTGGAAGGTCAGGATAGAAATAATTTTTTCTGTCAAATCTTGAGTATCTGTTTATATCGCAACCAAAAGCAAGTCCTGCTCTAACTGCATATTCAACTGCAGAGTGATTTATAATTGGGAGTGCCCCGGGCTGACCTGTGCATACAGGACAGATATGTGTGTTTGGGTCTCCGCCAAATTCGGCACTGCAGGAGCAGAAAACCTTTGTGTTTGTTGAAAGCTCTGCGTGTATTTCAAGACCAATGACTGTATCATATTTACTCATAATAATTCACCTGTCCCTTTCTTAAAGCTTTGGAGCTTTTCTTTCAAAATGCTTTTCATAAAGGTCGGCAAATTGAATAAGTTTAGCGTCGTCATATTGTTTAGCAGAAAGTGAAAAACCAATGGGCATTCCGTTTTTGTCATAACCGCAGGTTGTTGAAATTGCAGGAATACCTGCAATGTTTGCAGTAACTGTGCAAATATCTTCTGCGTACATTTTTGCAGGGTCATCAATATTTTTGCCTATAGGATAAGCAACAGATGGAGCTGTAGGAGTCAGGAACACATCACATTTTGAGAAGATTTCCTCGTGTTCTCTTTTAAATTCCTGGCGAACAGCCATTGCCTTTTTGTAGTAAGCATCATAATAACCACTTGAAAGAGCATATGTGCCAAGAAGAATTCTTCTTTTAACCTCGTCACCAAAGCCCTCGCTTCTGCTTTTTCTGATAAGCTCGTCATAGCTTTCGGGATTTTCTGTGCGATAACCGTATTTAACCCCGTCATATCTTGAAAGGTTGGAGCTTGCCTCTGCACAGGCTAAAAGATAGTATGCTGAAACTGCGTATTTAAGAGATTTCATTGAAACCTCAACAAGCTCTGCACCCATTTCTTTATAAAAATCTGCAGCCTTTAAAACGGCTTTTTTAACTTCTTCGTCAATGCTTGCTTCAAAAAATTCTTTTGGAAGACCGATTTTTGCACCTTTTATATCTTTATCCAAAAGTGATGTAAAGTCAATTTTAACATCTCTTGCTGTCTGGTCGTGGGGATCCTTGCCTGATATTGTGTTTAAAACATAAGCACAATCTTCTGCAGACTTTGCAATAGGTCCAATCTGGTCAAGGGAGCTTCCAAAAGCCACAAGACCAAAACGAGAAACTGTGCCGTAGGTTGGTTTAATACCTGTAACGCCACAGAATGATGCAGGCTGACGGATTGAACCACCGGTATCAGAACCAAGAGCACAGACACAAATATCAGCAGAAACTGCCGCGGCACTTCCGCCTGAGGAACCGCCCGGAACTCTTTTTGTGTCAAAAGGGTTTTTTGGTTTGGTAAAAGCACAGGTCTGGGAAGAGCCTCCCATGGCAAATTCGTCCATAGCAGTCTTTCCTATAACAACACCGCCATCTGCGAGAAGCTTTTCCATAACTGTTGCGTTGTATGGAGGAATATAGTCCTCAAGCATTTTTGATGCACAAGTGGTTTTTATTCCCTTAGTGCAGATATTATCTTTAATAGCAACGGGAATGCCAAGCAGCATAGAGCTTTCACCCTTTGCTATTCTTTCATCTGCAGATTTTGCCATATTTAGGGCTTCGTCTTCGCAAATGGTTATATAAGCACCAAGCTCCGAATTAAGCTTTTTGGCTTTTTCTAAATATTCTTTTGTGATTTCTATAGATGAAATCTCTTTATTATCAAGCTTTTTTCTAAGCTCTGTAATTTTCATATTAAAATCCTCCCTAATCAACAACTTTAGGCACAACAAACATATTTTCAATAACGCTTGGTCCGCCGTCAACTAAGCCTTTCATATTATCAAAGGTTTCCACTTTATCTTCTCTGAGAGAGGAAAAAGGAACAGCATTACTGTTATCTATAGGGTCATATTCAAAATCGGATTCACCGATAGTGTCCATAAGATTCATAATAGATGCCATATCCTTTGCGTATTTTTCAAGCTCGTCTTCAGTGAAAGAAAGTCTTGAAAGGTCGGAAAGCATTTTTAAATCGTCCTTAGTAATCATTTTTATCTACCTTTCTACAGTGATTTTAAATATACAAGAAGAACAGCAATATCAGCAGGAGAAACTCCAGAAATTCGGGATGCCTGTCCAAGTGATGCAGGTCTTATTTTTTCAAGCTTTTGTCTTGCCTCTGTCCTTAAGCCGTCCATTGACATATAGTCAATATCGTCGGGCATTTTTTTATTTTCAAGTCTTTTAAACTGATTAACCTGCAAAAGCTGTCTTTTAATATAGCCCTCATATTTAATGCTGATTTCAGCTTGCTCCTTAACATCATCGGGAAGAGAGGTGCGACCTTTATCAATTTTTGCCATATTCTCATATGTAACCTCAGGTCTTTTTAAAAGCTCCGAAGCTTTAACTCCCGTTGTGATAAGGGTGCTCCCGCACTCCGTAAGAAAATCATTAACCTCTTTAGAGGGCGGGAAAACAAGGTTTGCAAGTCTTTCCTTTTCCTCTTCAACAAGTCTGTATTTTTCAAGGAATTTATTATATCTTTCCTCTGAAATAAGTCCAAGCTTATATCCAAGAGGAGTAAGTCTCTGGTCTGCATTGTCCTGTCTTAAAAGAAGTCTGTATTCAGAGCGAGAGGTCATCATTCTGTATGGCTCATTTGTACCTTTTGTAACAAGGTCGTCTATTAGTGTGCCGATATATGCCTCACTTCTGTCTAATGTAAATGGCTCTTTTCCAAGAATTTTGTAAGCCGCATTTATGCCTGCAATAAGTCCCTGTGCTGCAGCCTCCTCATAGCCTGATGTTCCGTTAAACTGCCCTGCTCCGAAGAGCCCGCTTATTTTTTTGAACTCAAGTGTAGGCTTAAGCTGGAGAGGGTTACAGCAATCATATTCAATGGCATATGCATTTCTTGTAACCTGTGCATTTTCAAGTCCCGGAAGAGTGTGAAGCATTTCAATTTGCACATCTTCGGGAAGACTGCTTGAAAATCCCTGAATATACATCTCTTCTGTGTTAAGCCCCATAGGCTCAATAAAAAGTTGATGGCGTTCCTTGTCTTTAAAACGCATAATTTTATCTTCAATTGACGGGCAGTATCTTGGGCCAACTCCTGTTATCTCTCCTCCATAAAGAGGTGAACGGTGAATGTTGTCCAGTATAACCTTGTGAGTTCTTTCGTTTGTATATGTTATATAGCATTCTGCCTGATTTTTAAGCTCCTCGGTTGTTTCAAAGGAGAAAGGAGTGATTTTTTCATCCCCGTCTTGTCTTTCAAGCTTTGAAAAATCAATGCTCCGTCTGTTGACTCTTGCGGGGGTTCCCGTTTTGAAACGAACAAGCTCAACTCCGATTTCCTCAAGGCTCTTTGAAAGATAATTTGCAGGGAAAACTCCGTCAGGACCGCTTTCCATATTGAAATCTCCCATAAATATTTTGCCTTTTAGATATGTTCCCGTTGAAATGATAACCGCCTTGCAGTTATATCTTGTGCCTGCCCTTGTAACAACGCCTGAAACACTGCCGTCATCATTTGTGAGAACCTGACATATCTCGCTTTGTCTTATATGAACATTATCAGAAAGCTCAAGACGATGCTTCATTTCCTCCTGATAATGCCGTCTGTCAATTTGTGCTCTTAAGGAATAAACTGCAGGACCTTTTCCCTTGTTTAAAATTCTTGACTGAATAAAGGTTTTGTCTGCGGCTTTTCCCATTTCGCCTCCGAGGGCGTCGATTTCTCGAACAAGATGTCCCTTTGCGGTTCCACCGATACAAGGATTGCAAGGCAGGTTTGCAAGCTGGTCTAAGGTAATGGAAAAAAGACAAGTCTTCATTCCAAGCCTTGCCGCAGCTAAGGTGGCTTCCACTCCTGCGTGTCCGCCGCCAACAACTATAACATCATAATTATCTGCTGTAAACAAAATTTAGCCTCTTTTCTGTTGCCTTTTATAGTCTTTATAATAATTCTTAATGTGTCTGTAAGTTTCCTCTTCCCCTTTTTCTGAAAGCATAACAAGCCATGATTCCAAAAGGTCAGAGGTTTCGGGATGAATAAATCTAAAGTCTTTGCCTTTTAAAAAATATTCTATAGGATGACTATTTGTGTATTTTTCCCCCTGATAGGTTTTACTTGCTGCAACTCTGTCGCAAAACATCTCAATGCAGTATTTAAGCGGCATTTTAACCGCCATAACCTTTCTTTCTTTTGGGTTATAATCTGTCCAGTATTCAAAATGGTGCTTGTTTCTTCCCTTGTGGTGAAGCCATGCGGTGCTGTAGCCTATGTCTTTACGTTCATTTTCGTTTGCGGAATATTTTCCGTTTGCGTAATATTTGGCTCCTGCCTTGAATTCGGTGATGCTGTACTTGGACAAATCGTGCAAAAGTCCGCGAACAGGTATCCCTGCTTTGAAGGCATGACGTATTACC
>JAZSOT010000060.1:0-18619 GCA_045537065.1 Clostridia bacterium
TCGTACCGTGTTGACCTGTCGTTCCCACATTGGTGTTTGTGCGAAGTGTTACGGTGCAAACATGGCTACCGGCGATGCAGTTCAGGTAGGTGAAGCTGTTGGTATCATCGCAGCACAGTCTATCGGTGAGCCTGGTACACAGCTTACAATGAGAACATTCCATACCGGTGGTGTTGCGGGTGACGATATCACACAGGGTCTTCCTCGTGTAGAAGAATTGTTCGAAGCAAGAAAGCCTAAGGGACTTGCAATCATTGCTGAGTTTGGCGGTAAGGCTGAAATCAGAGATACTAAGAAGAAACGTGAAGTTGTTATCACAGATGACGAAGGTAACACAAAGGCATACCTTATTCCTTACGGTTCCCGTATCAAAGTAACAGACGGACAGATGCTTGAAGCCGGTGATGAACTGACTGAAGGTAGCGTAAATCCACACGATCTTCTTAAGATTAAAGGTATCCGTGCTGTTCAGGACTATATGCTTCGCGAAGTACAGAGAGTATATCGTCTGCAAGGTGTAGATATTGCAGATAAGCATATCGAAGTTATCGTACGTCAGATGCTCAAGAAGGTTCGTATCGAAAATAACGGAGACACAGAGTTCTTACCGGGTACATTGGTAGATGTTCTTGACTTCGAAGATATGAACGAAGAACTTGTTGCACAGGGCAAAGAGCCTGCAGAAGGAAAACAGGTAATGCTTGGTATCACCAAGGCCGCACTTGCTACAAATTCCTTCATGTCAGCTGCTTCCTTCCAGGAAACAACTAAGGTTCTTACCGAAGCTGCAATCAAAGGAAAGATTGACCCTCTGACAGGTCTTAAGGAAAATGTTATCATCGGTAAGCTCATTCCTGCAGGTACAGGTATGAAGAGATACCGTAACACACTCCTTAGTACAGACTACGTAACTGAGGTTCCTGAAGTGGAAGAAATGCCTTTAGAGTCTGAAGCAGAAACTATGGTAGAAATGGAAGACGATTTCGACGTGGTTGAAGCAGAGGAAACTCTCGAGACAGTGGAAGAATAATCCACATTATAATAAGAACAAGGCCTTGCTTTGAGAAATCAGAGCAAGGCTTTTCTTTTGTTATAAGTTGGTGATGCAAGAATGAGACATCTATGGTAGAATATACACATGTGAGAGAATCTTCTTTATATATAAGTAGAAAGCAGGAGGGCACATAAGTGAGAGTTTTTGTTACAGGTGTTAAAGGACAGCTTGGATATGATGTAGTAGAAGAATTAAAACGTCGCGGCATGGAAGCGATTGGCGTAGATATAGAAGAAATGGACATCACAGATGCCGGAAGTGTGGACGAGGTAATTACAGGGGCAAATCCCGATGCGGTGATTCACTGTGCGGCATATACAGCTGTGGATGCTGCTGAAGATAACGTGGACCTTTGCAGAAAGGTAAATGCAGACGGACCTATGAATATTGCAAAGGTATGTAAGAAACTTGACATTCCGATGGTTCAGATCAGTACAGATTATGTATTTGATGGTCAGGGAACCCGCCCTTGGGAGCCGGACGATGCGTGCGGACCTCTCAGCGTATATGGCCTTACCAAGTATGAAGGAGAACAGGCTGTAATCAATACTCTTGAGAAGTTCTTTATCGTGCGAATTGCTTGGGTGTTCGGTGTGAATGGCAAAAACTTTGTAAAGACCATGTTGAACTTGGGACAGACAAGAGATCATCTGACAGTGGTAAACGACCAGTTTGGTTCTCCGACTTATACTTATGACTTGGCACGTCTTTTGGTGGATATGGTACAGACAGATAAGTATGGTATTTATCATGCAACCAATGAAGGCATCTGTACATGGTATGAATTTGCCTGTGAAATTTTCCGTATGGCAGGTATGAATGTCAAGGTAGATCCGGTAACATCCGACAATTATCCAACCAAGGCAAAGAGACCGTCCAACAGCCGCATGAGCAAGGACAAACTTACCGAGAACGGTTTTGAAAGATTACCTTCCTGGCAGGATGCTCTCGAGAGATACTTAAAGGAAATCAAGGCTTAAATCAAGGCTTTTCAAAGTGGCGTAAAATACGCTAAAACTCAAAAAATATGTTGACAATGCATTTGCGAGCAATTATACTATACAAAGTGCCCGCAAATGCATTTTTTGTGATGGCGACGAGGCAAACGCCGTTGTGCTCGCACAAAAGGCACTTGCCGACCGCTCATCAGACGAGATTGTGAAAGCAATCTCGGCTTTTGTGTGCATAAATTTTCCAAACTATTTTATAATAAGAAAGAGGTGAAACAGAATGCCAACATTTAACCAGTTAGTAAGAAAAGGACGTCAGACTGCAGTTAAGAAGTCTACAGCACCTGCTTTGCAGAAGGGTTACAACCCTTTGCACAAAAAGGCTACTGATGCTTCCGCTCCTCAGAAGAGAGGTGTCTGCACAGCTGTTAAGACAGCAACTCCTAAAAAACCTAACTCCGCTCTTAGAAAGATCGCCAGAGTTCGTCTTTCCAACGGAATCGAAGTAACAAGCTACATTCCGGGTGAAGGCCACAACTTGCAGGAGCACAGCGTTGTTCTCATCAGAGGTGGTAGAGTTAAAGACTTACCAGGTACAAGATACCATGTAATTCGTGGTACACTTGATACTGCGGGAGTCGCTAACAGAAGACAGGCTCGTTCTAAATACGGCGCTAAGAGACCTAAAGATAAGAAATAAGCTTTAGGAAGTAACAGTTAGTTTTAGGATGTACCACATAACAGAACTAATTAGTGTTGGGATTCTGATTTAGATTAGACTTTCCGCACGTAACACATGTTAATTAGTAGACACAATGTGAGTACCGATGATTTAATTTATATTAAGGAGGGAAGAACCGTGCCACGTAAAGGACATATTCAGAAAAGAGATGTATTAGCAGATCCTTTATACAACAACAAAGTAGTTACTAAACTTGTTAACAACGTAATGCTCGATGGTAAGAAGGGCGTAGCTCAGAAGATTGTATACGGAGCATTTGCTAGAGTAGAAGAAAAAGCTGGTAAGCCTGCACTTGAAGTATTTGAAGAGGCTATGAACAATCTTATGCCTGTACTTGAAGTTAAAGCCAGACGTATCGGTGGTGCAACATATCAGGTACCAATCGAAGTAAGACCGGACAGACGTCAGGCTTTAGCACTTCGCTGGTTAACACTGTATTCTCGTAAGAGAGGCGAGAAAACAATGCAGGATCGTCTTGCTAACGAGATTATGGATGCAGCAAACAATACAGGCGCATCTGTAAAGAAAAAAGAAGATATGCACAAAATGGCAGAAGCAAACAAAGCGTTTGCTCACTACAGATTCTAATCTATCTGTGGCGTAACTGTGCAACCAGATAAAAATAAGGAGGAAAAGACCTTGGCTGGAAGAGCTTATCCATTAGAGAGAACCAGAAATATCGGTATTATGGCTCATATTGATGCCGGTAAGACTCCTACTACAGAACGTATCTTGTATTATACAGGTATAAATCATAAGCTTGGTGAAACCCATGAAGGCGGCGCTACCATGGACTGGATGGAACAGGAGCAGGAACGTGGTATTACTATCACATCTGCTGCAACAACTTGTTTCTGGGAACCTAAAGAGGGTCCTTATGCCGGTCAGAAGCACAGAGTAAATATCATTGATACTCCCGGACACGTTGACTTTACAGTTGAAGTTCAGCGTTCACTAAGAGTACTTGATGGTTCAGTTACAGTTATGTGTGCTAAGGGTGGTGTTGAACCACAGTCAGAAACTGTATGGCGTCAGGCTGATGAATATAAAGTTCCACGTATGATATTCGTTAACAAAATGGATATTATGGGTGCAGACTTTTATAATGTTGTAAATATGATTCACGAGAGACTTAATGCAAACGGTGTTCCGATTCAGCTTCCTATTGGATCTGAAGATACATTCATTGGTATTATCGACCTTATGAACATGGAAGCCGAAGTTTATGAAGATGAACTCGGTCAGAAATACCATAAAGAACCAATTCCTGCTGACATGCTTGAAAAAGCAGAAGAATATCGTCAGCAGATGATTGAAGCTATTTGTGAAACAGACGAAGAGCTTTTAGAAAAATTATTTAGTGATGAAGAAATCACAGTTAATGAGTTAAAGGCAGCACTCAGAAGAGCAACAATAAACAACGAAATCGTACCTGTTCTTTGTGGAACAGCGTATAGAAATAAGGGTGTTCAGTTGCTTCTAGATGCAGTTATCGAATATATGCCTGCTCCAACTGATGTACCAAACATTCAGGGTATCAATCCTGACACAGAAGAAGCTGACGAAAGACCATCATCAGATGATGCTCCGTTTGCTGCACTTGCATTTAAGATTGCAACAGACCCATTCGTTGGTAAGATTTGTTTCTTCCGTGTATATTCAGGTACACTTCAGAAGGGTTCACATGTATTGAACTCATGTAAAAATAAGCGTGAAAGAATCGGAAGAATTCTTCAGATGCACGCAAACCACAGAGAAGATCTTGATATCGTTTATTCCGGTGATATCGCAGCTGCGGTTGGTCTCCAGAATACAACAACAGGTGAAACTCTTTGTGATGAAAAGAATCCTATCGTCCTTGAGTCAATGAACTTCCCTGAACCGGTTATTCGTGTTGCTATCGAACCGAAAACAAAAGCTGGTCAGGAAAAGATGGGTATTGCTTTAGCAAAGCTTGCTGAAGAAGATCCAACATTCAAGACTTATACAGATGAAGAAACAGGACAGACAATTATCGCAGGTATGGGTGAGCTTCACCTTGAGATTATAGTTGACCGTTTGCTTCGTGAATTTAAAGTTGAAGCAAATGTTGGTAAGCCTCAGGTTTCATATCGTGAAGCATTCAGAAATCCTGTTAACGTTGAGCATAAGTATGCTCGTCAGTCAGGTGGTAAAGGTCAGTACGGTCACGTATTGGTTAAGTTTGAACCTCTTGGCGAAGGCGAAGGCTATGTATTTGAAAATCAGGTTGTCGGCGGTGCTATTCCAAAGGAATATATTCCAGCAGTTGATGCCGGTATTCAGAGCGCAATGCTAAACGGCGTTCTCGCAGGTTATAATGTTGTTGACCTTAAAGCGACACTTTACGATGGTTCATACCACGAAGTTGACTCATCTGAAATGGCGTTTAAGATTGCAGCATCTATGGCATTTAAGGATGCTATGAGAAAATCTGACCCTGTACTCAAAGAACCTATCATGCTTGTAAACGTAATCACACCTGACGATTACCTTGGTTTCGTTATCGGTGACTTAAGTTCAAGACGTGGTATGATTAAGTGTCAGGAATCTCGTTCAGGCGGTGTAACTCAGGTAACTGCAGATGTTCCGCTTTCAGAGATGTTCGGATATGCAACAGTTCTTCGTTCAGGAACACAGGGCCGTGGACAGTATTCAATGGAACCATCACACTACAGCGAAGTTCCAAAGAGCGTTCAGGAGAAGATTATCAGCGAGAGAACAAAGGCTGAATAATTCAGCAGAAATTTAAAAAATTATATTATTTTTTAAAAAACTATTGAAAACTACTAAATGATGTAGTAAAATAGGAATAAGTAAATAATTAACGTTTAAATAAAGTTAGGAGGAATTCTAAAATGGCAAAAGCTAAATATGAAAGAACAAAACCGCATGTTAACATCGGTACAATTGGTCACGTTGACCATGGTAAGACAACTCTTACTGCTGCAATCACAAAGGTGCTTGCATTATCTGGTAAAGCTCAGTTCGAAGCTTACGATATGATCGATAAAGCTCCGGAAGAAAGAGAAAGAGGTATCACAATTTCAACAGCTCACGTTGAATATGAAACAGATAACCGTCACTATGCACACGTTGACTGCCCAGGACATGCTGACTACGTTAAGAACATGATCACTGGTGCTGCTCAGATGGACGGTGCTATCCTAGTTGTATCATCAGCTGATGGTCCAATGCCTCAGACAAGAGAACACATCCTTCTTTCAAGACAGGTTGGCGTTCCTTATATCGTAGTATTTATGAATAAAGTTGACCAGGTTGACGATCCAGAACTTCTTGAATTAGTTGAAATGGAAATCAGAGACCTTCTTACAGAATATGAATTCCCTGGCGACGATACACCTATCGTTAAAGGTTCAGGTCTTAAGGTTCTTGAAAGTGCTTCAACTGATCCTTCAGCTCCAGAATACGCTTGTATTCTTGAACTTATGGATGCTGTTGACAGCTATATCCCAACACCAGAAAGAAAGAGCGATCTTCCATTCCTTATGCCAGTCGAAGACGTATTCTCAATCACAGGCCGTGGTACAGTTGCTACAGGTAGAGTTGAAAGAGGTACTCTTAAAGTTTCTGACGAAGTTGAAATCGTTGGTCTTTCAGATGAAACAAGAAAAGTTGTTGTTACAGGTATAGAAATGTTCAGAAAGCTTCTTGATGAAGCTGAAGCTGGTGACAACATCGGTGCTCTTCTCCGTGGTGTTCAGAGAAACGAAATCGAAAGAGGACAGGTTCTTGCAAAACCAGGAACAATCACACCTCACACAAAGTTTAAGGGCGAAGTTTACGTTCTTACTAAGGAAGAAGGCGGACGTCATACTCCATTCTTCTCAAACTACAGACCACAGTTCTATTTCAGAACAACTGACGTTACAGGTATCATCGCTCTTCCAGAAGGAACAGAAATGTGTATGCCTGGTGATAACGTAACAATGACTGTTGAACTTACAACACATATCGCTATCGAAGAAGGTCTTCGTTTTGCTATCCGTGAAGGCGGACGTACTGTTGGTTCAGGTGTCGTTACAGAAATTCTTGGTTAATTTCTAAATCATAATAAAAATAAAAAAGCTTTTCGGGAAACCGAAAAGCTTTTTTTATTGCTACCTATTGATGTTTTGACATCTATATGTTATAATAATTATGCTAGATACTATAAAATCAATATACTGGGGCTAGTATATTATTTTCCAGAAAGTGTACGCTATGTTAAAAGCGTACTTCTCTGAAAATGCGTTCTGGGAAGTATATTGATTAGTGTCTAGCAACCTATCATTCAGGGTTATGTGCGTTTTTAGTGCATCACTCTGCAATATGGGTGATGCATTTTTTATTATATTTTATTGGTTAATAAACCAGAAAGGATGATTTTATGAAAAGATTATTGTCATTGTTAGCTGTGTTGGTTTTGTTGGTATCTGCTTTACCTTGTAGTGCTGATAATAGTACTGCTACACAAGGAAGTGCATCTGCGCATGTTTATACTTTTGAAGAACTTACGGGACTTTCCAGAGAAGATGTAGACCATATTGCTATATGTAATGGTGCAGATGGCATTTACCATTCTACTGCTTATGATAAAATTATAACAGATATCTACAACACTATAAATACAAAATCTTTTGTTGTAGATATGAGTGAAGACATACGTGGTGGTTTTGGATATAAGATTTTGTTTTTTGATTCTAATGATACACCTTACAATATGGCATATACATACACAATCCCGCATGGGATTGTGGTTAAGGAAAAGGATGGACTTACATACATAACTTCTAATGAAGAAGAATTAAAAAATGTTGTTCAAAAAGCATATGACTTAATTGCTAATGATTGTAGTGATTGGTCTGCAGATTATATTGTCAAGGCAAAAGATATAGGATTATTGAAAGATATATCGGGTTTGGCATATAAAGAAAACATTACACGTGAGAAGTTTTGTGAACTCATATATGATTTCATTATGATTACACAAAGAGGAATTACTACACCTGAATACAAAAATCAGTTTATAGATACAGATAATGAAAAAATTGTAGTTTTGAATGCAGCAGAAATCATATATGGAAAATCAAGTACAGAATTTGCACCAAATGATTTGCTTACTCGTGAGGAAGCGGCAACTATTATTGTTCGTATGATAAATAAGGTTATGCCTATGGCTACAACCGAAATGTATTTTAATTATGACGATAGTAATGAAACTTCAGGATGGGCATCAAGCTCTATTCAGGTTATGAGCAATCTTGGTTTTATGAATGGTGTTGGTGAAAATAAATTTGCACCCAAAGATAACTATACTACTGAACAATCTATAACCACTTTAATTAGAATATATGATGCAAATACTCATGAGTATATTACTCCACTTGGAAATATAACAAGCAAAACTGATTATAGTTCACATATCAATTTTGCCATAGAAGCAAACGTAAGAATTGATATTATTAAAGATTATAAAAAATTTGATGAAACAAGATATATTATTCCAGGTCCATTTAAAGCATTTACAGACCAAATGAGCTCAATGTATATCACTTTTGATAGTTTTGCAAAAATATTTAATGGTGAATGGAATTTAAACGATAATGTGTTTGAATTTACTTATGACACCTCAAAAGAAGTAGTTTTAGACCAATATACCCCAAATGAAACAAGTGGTGAATGGACTAATAAAACAGGAACTACACCTGTAACACATTTTTCTGGCATAACAACAATACTTGTAAATGGAGAAGAAAAAGAAATTAAGGGATGTACTGGTGGCAGAGTACATAGCGGTACTCTCATGATGTATAATAATAAACTTTATATACCTATTCAAATGGTTGCAGAACTTTTAGACTGTGATATTGCAACAATTGATATTTTATGGGATAAGTAAAAGAGGGTGATTTAATGAAAAAGTTAATTAGTTTGATTAGTATAATAGCAATTTTGCTTACAATGTCAGTATCAGTTTTTGCTGGAGATGTGCCTGAAAGTCTGTTGAGTGAGGATGGTGCAAAAGTTTTTATTGGTAGAGTTGACGGAAGAACAACTTTAGCTGAAACAACATTGCCTTATGAAGAAAATAAAGTTTTATATATAGACATAACACCTGTTTACAAATATAAAGGTGATGTAGAAATAGGAGTATTACAAACATACACAGATCCTGGTTTTGGTTCATTTATTCCTAAAAAAGGCAAAGAATATTTATTTGGGTATATTGATGAAAATAATTTCTATGCTTATGAAATAAAATCAAGAGACGAAAAGTCAATAAAATTGATTAATTCTGATAAGTATGATATAGTAAAACGGTTAGAGGATTATTTGAACGAAGGTGCTTTTGCTATGGCAGAGCAGGAACGAGCAACATTGGGTAAGCAGATAAGTCTTGCTGAATTTTTGTATGAAAAGCCTTCTTTATCAAGTTCAGGTGTTGAGAAAGTAACATTGCGCTATCAGAATGAGTTACACGAAGTAGATAAGGATAAATTCTTCCGAATATCAGAAGATATTATGATTACAAATGTAAAGAATGAGCAACTTCATGATATGGTGGCAAAGCCAAAACAACCAGACCCTTATAAAACAAATTTATACATAGAGTTGTTTGACGTAAATGACCAACTTGTTTATTATGGTGCAGTATCAAGATTTGGTGAAATTGATAGATATAATTTGTCAATGGGAAGACTTATGGCAAAGGATTATGAAATGAAAACAGAAGATTTATCTAAACTGTATTCACTTCTTCCTGCTGATGTGCAAAAAGAAATTAAATTACCTGAAGGTTTACCTACTGATACACCATTAGAACTTCCTGCTATACCAAAGAAAAGTTATACAGGATGGCTTGTTGGTGGAGCTATAGTAGTTTTCGCCATTGCTTTTTCTGTTGGATATATGGTTATCAGAAAAAGCAATGCAAAAAATAAATAATGTATATAAAAATCTTGTATCGCGTAGTTATTTATGATTTTAATGTATTTATAATGATAGCAATAAACATTAAAACACAGCCTGTAAGTTCAACTATTGTTATGGTTTCGTTTAATAAAATCATTCCCGATAAAAGTGCGAATACGGATTCTAAACTCATAAGTATAGATGCTGATGCAGGGTCAGCATATTTTTGACCAATAATCTGCAGAGTATAGGCGATTCCTGATGAAAATATACCGGAATAGAGAATGGGTATAGCACAAGCCAAAATAAGGCTTATATCAGGCTTGTCAAATAAAATCATCATAATGAAGTTTATTAGTCCTGCAACTAAAAACTGAAGTGCGGAAAGACGTATGCCGTCAACCTTTGGAGAGTAGAGGTCTATTGTAAGTATGTGAAATGAAAAGAAAACTGCACAAACAAGGGTAATTAAATCACCTTTGTTAAAGCTAAGACCGTCTTTTACACCGCATAAAAGATATAGGCCGATGGTTGCAATAAAGCAGGAGAAATAAACTATTTTCGGTAGTTTTCTCTTTAAAATAAGACCGATAAAAGGAACAAAAATTATGTACATAGCAGTAATAAAGCCTGATTTTCCGCTTGTTGTGTACATCATACCCCAGTTTTGCAGGGTTGTTGCAATGCAGAGAAAAATTCCGCAAATAACTCCTGAAATGAGTAAATCTTTTGAGTTTTTATTTTTTACTGCAATTCCCCTTTTCTTCTTAATTGAATCGGAAAATATTATAACGGGAGTCAGGAAAATTGCACCGATTAAAAGACGGATACTGTTGAAAGTGGAGGGCTTTATGGTCTCCATGCCAACTTTTTGTGAAACAAATGATGTTCCCCAGATAATAGCCGCAATTAAAATAAGCAGATTTCCTTTGAGTTTTTTATAATCAATAGAAAGTGTTTTTTTCATTTGTATCCTCCTGTTAAATGGCAAATTTAAGTATAAATTCAAAAACTAAAACTGTCAGGCAGGCATATATTGCAACTTTAAGGAGGCTTTTCCCTAAATAAGCAGAAACCAGTGCTGCTATAAACCCGAAAAATGCCGAAATTTTATTTGAAACGGAATAAAATATTCCGGGAATAGTCATAGCTGTTAAAACCGCAAAAGGTATGTAATGAAGAAAAGAGAGGATAAAACGGTTTGTGATTTTTTTCTTTGCAAGAACAAAGGGAATCATCCTGATAAGATATGTAATCCCTGCCATAACAAGAAGATATATAAAGAAATTATATTTCATAATCAGGCATCCTCACTTTCCAGGGTGTTAATAGGTGCAATAAAAGCTAAAACTGCACTCACAAAAACTGCAATAATAATGATAACAAATCCGCCCGGTATTTTGTCAAGATACGGGGTGTATCTGAAGACACAACTAAGAAAAGCCGCAAGGAGAACACAAAGAGCGGTTGGTCTATTTATTTTTGCTTCGGGAACAACAATTGCGATAAACATTCCATATATTGCAATGCCAAGAGATGAAATAATTATTTCCGGCAAAATTCCACCTGCTGCTGCACCTAAAAATGTGCCAAATGTCCACCCGAGCCAAGGGGATATAATAAGACCGTATAGATAACTTTTTCCAAGAAGACCCTTTTTCTCGGAGGCAACTGCAAAAACCTCGTCCGTGTTAACAAAGGCTATAACAAACCTGTCAAGAGTGCTGACACTTTTATCAACCTTTTGTGAAAGAGATAGTGACATAAGAGCATATCTTAAGTTTATGGTAAATTGTGCCATGCCAAGCTCTATAAGAGTGCCGCCTCCGCAAATTATGGGAACAGCCGCAAGCTGACCTGCAGAAGTGACATTTGTCATAGAAATAAGAAGTGTTTGCAATAGAGAAAGACCGCTTTGTGTTGCAAAAATTCCAAAGGCGAAGGCAACAGAAATGTAGCCTAGACAAATTGGAATACCATCATAAATACCTTTTAAAAAATTATTTTTCATTATTGTTATCCTTTTGCATAATTAAAGCATTCCTTTTTGGAATGCTTCATAATTTTTAAATTTCGTAATCAAGCTTGAACTGTTCACCGCATCCGTATTTTTCGTAAACATAATCAATGTCTTTATCGCCTCTACCTGAAAGACAAGCAAGAATAGAACCCGACTTATGCTCTTTTGCATATTTGATTGCATATGCAACAGCATGAGCACTTTCGATAGCGGGAATAATTCCCTCGTATCTTGAAAGGAGGAAGAAAGCTTCCATAGCTTCCTCGTCTGATATTACATCGTATTTTACTCTGTTCATATCGCGAAGATGTGCGTGTTCAGGACCAACACCGGGATAATCGAGTCCGCTTGCGATTGAATAAACAGGTAATGGATCGCCATTCTCGTCCTGAAGAACATAAGATTCATAGCCGTGAATTTTTCCTTTTGTACCATATTTCATTGTTGCAGCGTGGTCTCCCACATTTGATCCTCTTCCGAGCGGTTCAATTCCGTATATTTCAACAGGGTCTGCAAGGAATGGGGTAAACATTCCGAGTGAGTTCGAACCACCGCCAACACAAGCACAAACCGCATCAGGCATAATTCCTGTCATTTCAAGAAATTGCTCTCTTGCTTCAATACCGATAACAGACTGGAAATCTCTTACCATCTTGGGGAACGGATGAGGACCTGCCGCTGTGCCGATACAATAAATTGCATCTTCGTATTCATTTAAATATGCCTCAAAAGCAGCATCGCAAGCTTCTTTCAATGTTTTAAGACCTTTTGTAACAGGGATAACGTTAGCACCAAGCATCTTCATTCTGATAACGTTTGGATGCTGTTTTGCTATATCAACTTCACCCATATATACGTCGCATTCCATACCAAAATATGCTGCGGCAGTAGCTATTGCAACCCCGTGCTGACCTGCACCGGTTTCCGCAATAATTTTCTTTTTGCCCATGTATTTTGCAAGAAGACCTTCACCCATACAGTGATTAAGTTTGTGAGCACCTGTGTGGTTTAAGTCTTCTCTCTTTAAATATATCTGACAATTGCCAAATATTTTAGAAAGTCTTTCACAATGATAAACAGGAGTAGGTCTGCCCTGAAATTCCTTTCTTATTCTGCGAAGCTCATTTATAAACTGTGCAGAATGGCAGATAGCCTCATAAGCATCATCAGCCTGCTTAAAAGCCTCCTGAAGCTCTTCTTTTATAAAAGAACCACCATATTCACCGAAATAACCATCTGGGGTTGGGTTTTCCTTTAAATAGTTTTCAAAATCTCTATATTTATTCATAATATGTACCTCTTTACTTATGAATGATATTCTATCTATTTTAACAAATTATAAGCAAAAAGTCAATTATTTTAAGGCTTTTTCAAAAATTAATTTTTAAAAACTTGAACTTTCAATAAATATATGCTAGAATAATCGAACAACTCATAAAGTTTTAATTTATGAATATGATATTAAAAAAGAGAGAGGCTGGGGAATATGACAATATATATGCAGTTTGAATTACTGGGGAGAATTTTAATTGCGGCAATTTGCGGCGGAGTTATCGGTTTTGAAAGAAAAAACAGAAAAAAGGAAGCAGGAATAAGAACACATATTATAGTAGCAGTTGCGGCATCCCTTCTTATGATAATATCCAAATATGGATTTTTTGATTTGGTAAGCGGAAATATGTTTCCGGGAGCAGATGTGAGACTTGATCCGTCAAGAATTGCCTCCTGCATAGTTTCAGGGATAGGTTTTCTTGGTGCGGGAATGATTTTTACCTATAAGAGGACAGTGTCAGGACTTACAACGGCGGCAGGCATCTGGGCAACTGCGGGTATTGGTATGGCAATCGGTTCAGGACTTTATGTGATTGGTATTTCCTGTGCATTTTTGATTGTTGTTCTTCAACTTTTACTTCACAACAGACTAAAGTTTTTCAAAACAGAAATTCACGAGGAAATTATTTTTGAGGTAAATAACTATAAAGATGCAATAGACAGCATTGAAGAAAATTTTGAGATGCTTGGCATTGCAGTTGATAGTTTTGAACTCGAAAAGCTTGGCGAAAAAAGAGCGAGAATATGCTTTGATGTTTCGGCAAGGGATGATAAAATTAAGGAAATTCTTGAAATTTCCCTTAAAAATGATAATATAATCTCAGTAAATATTGAATAAACTAAGGGGTAGCATAGCTATCCCTTTTATTTGTTAATAAATTGTTAATTTGAAAAAAATCCCTTGACAAATTTAAAATTCGTGCTATAATAAACTTGAAAGTCAAAGAAAGTCAAAGTCAAAATCAAAGAAAGTCAGAATTGGAGGAAAGACCAATGAAACTAAGTAATATAATAGAAGAATTTATAAAAGATATGTTAAGCGAGGCGGATATGATTGAGCTTCAGCGAAATGAGCTTGCAACTAAATTCAATTGTGTTCCATCTCAGATAAACTATGTTATATCAACAAGATTTTCACCTGAGAGAGGATATAGTGTTGAAAGCAGGCGAGGCGGAGGGGGATATATAAAAATCACCAAGGCTCAGCCTGATAATGAGGGTTATATAATGAAAATCCTGAAACTTATTGGGGACTATATTTCTCAACAGGATATGATTGGGATTATACAAAATTTATATGAATATGAATTATTAACAAAAAGAGAGGCTACAATTATAATAGCAGCACTAAGCGATAATTCACTTATGATAAAACAGCCCGAAAGAGATGTTGTAAGAGCAAAAATGCTTAAAAATATACTTGTTAACATTGGGAGGTAAAGGCTATGAAATGTCAAAAATGTAATAAAAATGAGGCAAATACACATTACACACAGATTATAAATGGAAAGAAAAAGGAATATTTTTTATGCTCTGAGTGTGCAAACGGGAGCGATGAAATAAACAGTCTAAAGCTTGGGTTTGATAATGAATTTGATAGCTTTAATAATTTCTTTTCAGGATTTTTGTCAAGTCCATATATTAAGTCAAAGGGTATAAGCTCAAGTTCTGATAGATGTGATTTATGCCATATGAGTTTTAGCGAGTTTTTAAGAGACGGAAGACTTGGCTGTTCAAAGTGTTATGAAAACTTTGAGTCAAGGCTTATAAATCCTTTGAAACAAATTCATTCAAGCACATCCCACACAGGAAAAATTCCTCAAAAAGCAGGGGAAGAGCTTAAAAAGACACGAAAGCTTGAAAAGTTAGAAAATGAGCTTAAGGAAGCTATAAATATTCAGAATTTTGAAAGAGCTGCAGAACTCAGGGATATAATTAATGATATTAAAAAGGGGGCGTAAGGTCTATGTGGTACACAGAAGTTGGAAAAGACGGGGATGTTGTTTTATCATCAAGAGTCCGTCTTGCAAGAAATATAAAGGATATACCATTTGGAAACAGAATGACAGAAGGACAGCAGGAAGAGGTTATTTCAAAATGTAGAAAAGCACTTCCTGATATGAAATTCATTGCCCTTGACGGAATGAGTGAAATGGAAAAGACTTCTCTTTCGGAAAAGCATCTTTTGAGTCCTGATATGATTGAAAACAACAGAAAAAAAGCACTTCTCCATAATGATGAGTGCACAGTTTCGGCTATGCTTTTAGAAGAGGACCACATAAGAATTCAGGCTATGAAATCTGGTTTTTGTCTTGACTGGTGTTTAGATGAAGCAAATAAAATTGATGATAAGCTTGAAGAAAGCGTCGAATATGGTTTCAGTGAAAGATTTGGTTATCTCACCTGTTGCCCGACAAATGTGGGAACAGGTATGAGAGCATCGGTTATGCTTCAACTTCCTGCTCTTGTAATGAGCGGAAGAATTGAGGGGATAACATCTTCTCTTTTAAAGCTGGGAATGACTGTAAGAGGTATATATGGGGAAGGTTCAAAGGCTATAGGAGATATATTTCAGATTTCAAATCAGATAACTTTGGGAGCCAGTGAAGAAGAAATAATTCAGAAACTTAAGCAGATTGTTATGGAAGTTGTCCAAAAGGAAAGAGAAACTGCAAAAAGTCTCCATGAGAAAAACAAGTATGTGCTGGAGGATAAAATTATGCGTTCGTATGGCGTACTAAAAAATGCAGTTATCCTTAATTCAAAGGAGACGATGTCCGCACTTTCAGATTTGCGTCTTGGCATAAATCTTAAAATACTGGATAAAATTTCATATAGTGATATAAACGAGATAATGTATGCGGTACAGCCTGCGACACTTTCAAAGGATAACAATTTGGTATCAGCATCGGACAGAGATATAAAAAGAGCAGAAGTTGTAAAATCTTACTTAAAATAGGAGGATGAAAATATGTTTGAACAAAAGCTTACAGAAAGAGCTAAAGCTGCCATAAATTCAGCAGGACAGTCTGCAATGGAGCTTGGGCATTCATATATTGGAACAGAGCATCTTCTTCTTGGACTTATCCGTGAGGGAGAGGGAGTTGCACACACAATTTTAGAAGAAAATGGCATTACCTATGATAAGGTTGTTGAAAAAATAGAAAAGCTTATCGGTATTGAACCGCCTATAAATGATTCATCAATCGGCTTCACTCCAAGAACAAAAAGCGTTTTAGAGAGAAGTCTTTCTGAATCAATGCGTTTTGGTCATGGATATATTGGGACAGAGCATATACTTATTTCTCTTATGAGAGAGGGGCAAAGTGTTGCTGTTCGTATCATTGTGGAGCTTGGGGGAAATCTCCAGAATATGTATAATGACATAGTCAAAATGATAAATGAGACAGATGGTGGAGAGTCGGGTGAGCCTGCAGGATATTCAAAGGAAGCAGTGAAGCCTCAGGGCAGCGGTAAGTCCCCAATACTTGATAAATATGGAAGAGACCTTACAAAAATGGCAAAGGACTTAAAGCTTGACCCCGTAATTGGCAGAGATGATGTTATAGAAAGAGTCATACAGATTTTAAGTCGAAGAACAAAAAATAACCCTTGTCTTATTGGTGAGCCGGGGGTTGGTAAAACTGCGGTAGCAGAGGGACTTGCACAGAAAATTGTTCAGGGACTTGTGCCTGAAATATTAAAAAATAAAAGAGTTATAACCCTTGATTTGTCCTCTATGGTTGCAGGGGCAAAATACAGAGGCGAGTTTGAAGAAAGATTAAAGGGGGCAATGGACGAAATAAGAAAAGATGGCTCAATTATTTTGTTTATTGATGAAATGCACACAATTATCGGTGCAGGTGCGGCAGAGGGTGCAATTGATGCGGCAAATATCTTAAAGCCTGCCTTAGCTCGAGGTGAACTTCAGGTTATTGGTGCAACAACAATTGAGGAGTATAGAAAGCATATTGAAAAGGATGCAGCCCTTGAAAGACGTTTCCAACCTATAAGACTTGCAGAGCCAACAGAAGAAGAAAGCATTGAAATCTTAAAAGGAATAAGGGATAAATATGAAGCACATCACGGAGTTAAGATAACGGATGATGCAATAAAAAGTGCTGTTAAAATGTCTGTAAGATATATTCCTGATAGATTTCTGCCTGATAAGGCAATTGACCTTATAGATGAGGCTGCGTCAAGACTTAGGATAAAAAATCTCACAGCTCCGCCTGATGTTAAGAATATAGAAGACGAAATTGAAACAGTTAAAAAGGAAAAAGAGGCGGCAATAAGAGCTCAGGAGTTTGAAAAAGCAGCAGAATTCAGGGATAAGGAAAAATCTTTGAATGATGAGCTGAAAATGCAGAAAGAAAACTGGGAAAACTCAGCGATAAATAGTAATGTTAAAGTGACAGAAGAAGAAATTGCAGAGATTATTGCATCTTGGACAGGTATCCCTGTGAAAACCATAACTGAGGATGAGGGAGAAAGACTTTTAAAGCTTGAGGAAATTTTGCATAATCGTGTTATCGGTCAAAGCGAGGCGGTGTCTGCTGTTTCAAAGGCAATAAGAAGAGGAAGAGTTGGACTTAAAGACCCCAAAAGACCAATCGGCTCTTTTGTATTCTCAGGTCCGACGGGTGTTGGTAAAACAGAGCTATCAAAGGCTCTTGCGGAAGCAATGTTTGGTGATGAAGAAGCAATTATCAGAATTGATATGTCCGAATATATGGAAAAGCACACGGTTTCAAGACTCGTTGGTTCGCCTCCTGGATATGTGGGTTATGATGAGGGAGGTCAGCTTACTGAAAAGGTGAGAAGAAAGCCATATAGTGTGGTTTTGTTTGACGAAATAGAAAAGGCACATCCTGATGTTTTCAATATTCTTCTGCAGATTTTGGATGATGGTATTTTAACGGATTCTCAAGGGAGAAGAGTTGATTTTAGAAACACTGTTATAATTATGACATCAAACCTTGGTGCAAGATTAATAACAGAAAATAAAAGTCTTGGCTTTTCTGCAGGTGATGCATCGTCAGACAGAAGCTATGAAACAATAAAATCAGATGTAATGGGAGAAATAAAAAGAGCATTCAGGCCTGAATTTATAAACCGAATTGATGATATTATTGTGTTCCACCAGCTAACAAAAGATGATATAAATAAAATTGCATCAAAGATGCTTGAAACTCTTGCAGAAAGATTAAAGGCAAACAATATAACTGTAAAATTCACAGAGGGTGCAGTTGAAAAAATCGGAGATGCAGGCTTTGACCCTGTTTATGGTGCAAGACCATTAAGACGTGCTATCCAGTCCGAAATCGAAGATTTAATAGCTGAAAAAATTCTTGATGGAACAGTAAAGCCGGAGCAGGAAATAAAAGTCGATAAAACAGATAATGGATTTTCTGTAGAAACAGTATAAAGATAAAAACCACTTCAATATGAAGTGAACCCCAAAGTTTAGACAAAAATTTAATATTAACTTGCTTGTGAATGAGTTCGGTATTGTACCGGGCTCATTCCTTTTAGTTTCATAGAAATTCTTTCGTTGTTGTAATAATCAATATATCTTTTTAATTCAT
>JAZSOT010000025.1:0-7873 GCA_045537065.1 Clostridia bacterium
CTCTTGCAACAGCATCGTCAATAACAACAGCATCAACTTTACCGCTTGTTAAAGCAGTGATTGCTTCCGCACCTGTTTTGAATGACTGAATTGCAAATTTATTATCTAAAAGATACTGTTCACCTGTAGTACCTTCCTGACAGGAAATTGTCTTACCTTCAAGATCCTTTGATGCAGCAATAGTACTGTCAGCCTTAACTATAATAGCTTGTGAAGCTGTATAGTAATCAACAGAGAAGTTCATATTCTGTCTTCTTTCATCATTAGCTGTGATACCGGCAACAGCCATATCATATTTACCTGTAGCAGCACCTGTTAGTGCAGCATCAAAGTCAATATTTGAAATTTCGAGCTCTCTGCCAAGTTTTTCAGCAATAGCATTTGCTATATCAACGTCAGCACCAACAATTTCACCGTTTTCAATATATTCAAACGGAGGAAACTCAGCGTTAGTTGCCATAGTAAGTTTGTTTGAATTTGAAGCACCGCAAGCTGCTAATGCAACAACAAATAAAACAGCAAGTGATAATGCAATTATTTTTTTCATTTTAAACACCTCTTAAAATATAATTAAATTTATTCTTTAACAAAGATTATTCACAATCACAGTCTTCACAACCGCAATCACAGTCACAGTCAAAATCAAATTCGATTTCTTCTCCGCAACAAGGACAGAGAACAGAACCATCCATTAAATCTTCTTCTGTAATTTCAAATTCTTCTCCGCATTTTGCACATGTGATACTAAATCCATCTTCACAGTCACAATCGCATTCGTCATCTCCATATACTGACTCACCGATAATATCTATAACCTCTTCCATTTCATCAAGCTTATCAGCAATAAAGCCCTGTTCATCATCTAATAATTCCATTTTTTCAGAAACAATTGATAGGAAATCAATAATTTCACTTAAAAGCTTACCTTCATTTTTTTCTGTATCAAGTTTCATGCCGTCAGCAAGACCTTTTAAATATGAAGCTTTATTTGTTAGTTCAGACATAATTTAATCCTCCTAAATTACACTCTTGATAAGTACTCAGATGTACGAGTATCAATTTTAATCTTATCACCTTCGTTGATAAACATAGGAACATTGATAGTTGCTCCTGTTTCAACAGTTGCAGGCTTTGTTACATTAGATGCTGTGTTACCCTTAACACCAGGTTCAGTTGCTGTAACTTCAAGTTCAACAAAGTTTGGTGGTTCAACAGCAAATACACTTCCTTTGTATGAAAGAATTGTAACTGTCATATTTTCTTTAACAAATTTTAATGAATCCCCAAGCTGTTCCTGATTTAAAGGAATCTGTTCATATGTTTCCTGATCCATAAAATAGAAAAGACCTGAATCTTCGTATAAGTATTCCATATCCTTTCTCTCAATCATAGCTTTTTCAACTTTTTCAGTTGGATTAAAGGTTCTTTCAACCATAGAACCTGAAATAACATTCTTAAGCTTTGTTCTTACAAAAGCTGCCCCTTTACCCGGTTTTACATGCTGAAATTCAACAACCTGATAAACGTTTCCGTCAAACTCGAATGTTAAACCGTTTCTAAAATCTCCTGCAGATATCATTGGTATATCCTCCTTAAAAATATATAATATTTCTTTTAAACATAAATAATTATAACTCTCATTATAATCTCTTCTAACATTTTATAACAAAACCTTGAAAAAATCAAGGAATTTTTAATAATTTTATAATATTTCTGTAAATTTTTTACTTGCTGATGTCAGATTTTCAACTCCGTCTTTTTTTACTACCAATAAATCCTCAATTCTGACTCCGCCAAAATCCGGAATATATATTCCGGGTTCGCATGAAATAACCATATTCTCTTCTAAAATATAATCAGATTTCAAAGAAACATTAGGAAGTTCATGAACTAAAAGTCCAACCCCGTGTCCAAGAGAATGTCCAAAATTTTTTCCATATCCGGCATTTTCAATTATATTCCTTGCAACACCATCAGCATCCTTTGCAAAAACTCCGGATTTTATATAGGATATTGCATCAAGCTGTGCCTTTAAAACAGTGTCATAAATCTCTCTTTGTTTATCACTGGCTTTTCCAAAAACAACTGTTCTTGTCATATCCGAACAATAACCTTTATAAACGCAGCCAAAATCCATGGTTATAAAATCACCATAAGTAATCTTTTTTTCAGATGGCACACCATGGGGAAGACTTGTTTTGCATCCTGATAAAACAATTGTATCAAATGATGTTTTTTCAGCACCTTTTAATCTCATAAAATATTCGATTTTTGCGGCAAGCAAGGTTTCCGAAATGCCTTCTTTTATCTCACCAAGAATATAATTATAAGCCTCGGAGCCAATTTCTTCTGCATGTCTGATATATGATATTTCCTCTTCCGTTTTACAAATACGGGCTTTTTCTATTATATCAGAGCCAAATTCAATCTTTACTTTATCACTTGTTGCTTTTTTTAAACTATTATATTCTCCAACAGATAAAAACTTGTCTTCAATAACAGCTGCTTTTACATTATGTTTTTCAAATAGGTCTTCAATATTTGAAAAATAGGGCACAGAATCAAGTATGGTATATCCCTTTGTTTCTTTTTCAGCTGCTTCAATATATCGGAAATCAGTAATAAGATATTTAAAGTTATTACCGATAACTAAAACACCTTCTCCACCGCTAAATCCACTGAAAAATCTTAAGGAATGTGGGGTTGTTAATACATATGCTTTATTATCATCTATTGGAAGACGAAAAGTATTATCCATATATATCACCTACCTGAAGCTTTCATATATCTTTTTAAGCTCTATTGAATCCAAAGTCTGAGTTCCCGCTGATTCACATATAACAACAGGGGTGTATCCTCTTTTAGCAATAATTTCTCCAATAGGGCTGAATTCAGGCTCAAACTCTTTTTCTGCAAAGGTGTGATGTTTTTTCTCACCTTGATTTGTATATTCAATCCTGCTGTAATGAATATGCATATTTTTAGTTCTGTATTCACCAAGTTTATTTTTGAATATATCAAAAACCTTTTCGTAATCAGAAATTGTTTTAAGCCCGCCAATTGTCTGAGAATTTATATGACCGAAATCAGCAGTAGGAATAAGCCTTTCATCAATACTGCAAAGCTCTGCAACTTCTGAAACATTTCCAAGCTGGTTTACTTTTCCCATTGTCTCAGGGCATATCAGTATATCAGAATAGCCTTTTTTGTCAGCCGCATCGAGAGCCTTCTTTAAAGTATCCTTAGCAAGATTAAGCGCTTCAAGACGGGTTATCTTACCGCAAGAACCTGAATGAACAACTATTCTTTTTGCCCCCATTTTCTTAGCTATAAACAGTGTTGTCAGAATATAGTCAATACTTTTTTGTCTTTTCTCCTCATGGACAGAAGAAAGACTTATATAATAAGGTGCATGAACAGATAATGCAATACCGCACTTTTCAGCTTCTCTCCCAAGCAAAATGGCAGAATCTTCCGAAATTTTAACTCCTTTTCCACATTGATACTCATAAGCAGAAAGTCCGTTTTTTAATAGCCATTCAGGAATCTTTAAAGAAGATTTATTCCCTTGATTATAAAACTCTTCACAATTCCCTCCCGGACCAAATATAGCAATATCTCTCATATAAACCTCTTTTTATAAATACTTTTTCATGGCCTCGGTTAACCTCTTTGCATAATACATATGTCCCAAATCGCTCGGATGAAGAAGCAACTTATCTCCATAAAAATCAGGAAGATGCGGCACAAAATCACTACAATCAATAACAGTCATATTACTGTACTTACTTGCAACTTCCCTGATATGCACCCTACAATCCTGCAAAGTTTTGCCATTTACAATTTCTGTACCGTTTTTATACCATATAGGAAGCAAAACAAATATCTTTTTGTCTCCATACAACATATTGATTTTATCAAGAAAAGCATTAATGTCATCCCCAAAAAGAATACCTGCCGTATAATCATTTACACCATAAGCAACAGTAACAATATCTGGTTCAAAATTTAAATCTTCATCTATATTGCCGGCAAAAAATTTTTCACCCTCAACTCCAAGATTAATAAGTTCTGCATCAAGATTATCAGCTAAAATATTAATATATGTGTGATTTGGATGTTTTCCGTAATCCCCCTGAGTTATTGAATCCCCATATGCCAGAAGCTTTATGCTTTTCTTAACAGGCTTGCTATCACTTGGAATATTTAAATCCTTTATCATAACTGAGACAAGATTTGAAAGATAAATTGTTACTCTCTTCTCTTTATCACTTTTCAAAATCGAATATGTGACACTTCCGCATTCGGGAGAATCTTCTTCAATATGATGATAAGCCGGTGTTCCATCAATCGAAATATCAAAGCTGAAATAATCATCCTTGCATCCTCTTTTTGTCCCTGTATAAGAAAACGAGAGTTCTCCCCCAAAAGTCATAAATTCAATTCTGATTCCGGCTGTTGCAATTCTTTGAACAGAATAATAACGATTTTCTAATATTTCATCCTGTTTTTCAGTAAATCTTGAAAATCGAAAGTATCCGTTATCTTCCCAGATTCTAACTGCACCAAAAGTATAATCTTTAATATTATCCAAGGTAATCATAAAAAATTACTCTCCTAAAGCTTATTGATTTCATCAATTAAAATTTCTCTTAATTTCTGCGGGTCACAGTTACCTTTAAGTTCTTTCATACATCTTCCAAATAATGACATAAGAGCTTTTTCTTTTCCGCCCCTATAATCTTCAACAGCTTTTGTATCAGTTGTTATAACTTCTTTCACGACCTTATTAACCAAGCCCATATCATTTGAAATAATAAGTTGATTTTCTTCTGCATATTTTTTAGGATCAATGTTTATATCATCAAACATTGCCTCTAAAATTTTCTTACCGTTACCACGGTTTACTTCGCCATTTAAAACCATCAGAATAAGCTGTCCCAAAGCTTTCCCATTGATGCTAAGCATATCATAAGTCATTTGTCTTGTGTTCAAAATACGCATAATCTCTGATGTAATCCAGTTTGCAGCCTCTTTTGAATTTTTACATACCTCTGTTGCATCCTCAAAGCATTCGCAAAGTGCAATACTCTGACTAATACGCTCTGCATCATATTCACTAAGCCCAAATTCACTTACATATTTGTTAAGTTTAACCTCAGGAAATTCAGGAAGTGATGATTTTATTAGTTCAAACCACTCATCATCAATAACAACAGGCATAACATTCGGGTCAGGGAAATAACGATAATCCCCCGCTGTTTCCTTTGTTCTCATTGCAAAGCTTTTGCCTTTTATATCATCCCATCGTCTTGTTTCCTGAACAAGTGTCTCTGTGCCGTTTTCCAAAGCATCAATATGACGTGCTGTTTCATATTCAATTGCTCGTTTAATGGCTTCTATTGAGTTCATATTCTTCATTTCTGTACGAACCCCAAGTATATCGCTTCCCTCAGGACGAACAGAAAGGTTAACATCACATCTCATTGTTCCGTGAGCCATTTCACATTCAGCAACCTTTGCATAACGCAAAAGATTCTTAAGCCTTTCAAGATAGCAAGCAACCTCTTCGGCACTTGAAAGATCAGGCTGACTTACAATTTCTATGAGAGGAACACTTGTACGGTTAAAATCAACGTGAGTTGTATCTTCTCTTATATCGTGAACAAGCTTTCCTGCATCCTCTTCCATATGAATCTGCTTAATTCTAACACTCTTTTTACCCTTTGATGTCTCTATTTCAACACATCCATTAACTGCAACAGGAGCAAACCACTGAGTTGTCTGATATGCAGCAGGTAAATCAGGGTAGTAATAGCTTTTTTTATCAAAAGTTGTTGTTCTGTTTATATCACAGTTAAGCATAAGTCCTGCTTTTATACCAAAATCAACAACTCTTTTATTTACAACAGGGAGCATTCCCGGCATACCACAACAAGCCGGACAAACATGACTATTAGGTTCTGCACCATATGATGCTGCAGAACAAGAGCAGAATATTTTTGATTTTGTTGCAAGTTCAACGTGAACTTCTAACCCAATGACTGTTTCATAATTCATATCTTACGCCCTCCCATTCTCATACATTTTTGCAATTTCAAAAAGAATATTTTCAGAAAAAGCTTTACCAACAAACTGAACTCCGCCAACAACTAAAGCCGGAAGACCTGTAATTGAAGCCGGTGCTGTATAGAAATTTTCTTCAAATGGTGCATTTTTATCGGTAAGTTCTTCTTTATATTCATATTTTGAACAAGCCGGCATTAAAACTGCATCGTATTCTTTAAATAATTCATCAAACTTCTCTTTAATAACTCTTCTTACTCTTAAAGCCTTATCATAAACTTTAAAATAATTATCTGTTGATAATGTTTCAGAACCAAAAATTATTGCAGTTTTCAAAAGCTCACCAAAAGCTTCTGTACGGGTATTTGTGTACATTTCATCAATATTTGAAAAATCATTTGCTCTGTATCCGTATTTAACCCCGTCATATCTTGAAACATTGTTACATAGCTCTGCACTCATCAAGATATTCCATGCAATTCTAGATTTTGAAATAATACCGTCATCAACCTCACAGATTTCAACACTGTTTGCATTAAGACTGTTTTTTACATCTTCTAATTTTGCCAGCACTTCTTCATCTGCACCTTCAAGCATTGATTTGAGCACTAAAACTTTTTTGACCTGAACACCCTCTTCACTGACAACCAATGAACACTCACTATCAGAAAGACTTGTTCCGTCTTTATCGTCATGACCTGCAATCGTCTTCAAAACATCCTTACATTTTTCAGTATCTCTAGCAACAACACTCACTGTTTCCCCTGAACAGGCAACAGGGATTGTTCCATATCTTGAAACAGTTCCATAAGTTGGCTTAATGCTGACAAAGCCATTCTGTGCAGCAATTCGTCTCACAGAGCCATTAACATCAAGACACAATGCAGCATAAGTTTCTTCATCCCCTAATGCATCAACTGTTGTTCTGAGGGGGGCAAGTTCTTTGTTTGCTGTTTCTCCAATAAGGTCAATTGAAAATTCTCCAACAGATGTTTTTTCACCAAATTCAAAACCGTTATTTTCAAGACGAACTAAAACCTCTGCATCAAAAAGGCTCATATATCCATCAAGCATTCTGGAACCTGCGGTTGTTGGAGTATCTTTTGTTAAAATCATATTATCTAACGCAATTTTTTTACTCATAATTAATTAACTCCTCTCCACTCTATTCCATAACCTTTGGAACACACCAATAGCCTTCATCTGTGTCAACTGCACCTTTTTGAAGGTCATCGCGTTCAAATTTCCGAACAGCAACATCATCACGCACAACTGTCATTATAGGCATAACATGAACCATTCTTTCAACATTTTCTGTATCTATTTCATTAAGCAAATTAAGTTCGTTATCTCTTTTTTCAAAAAATGAAATAACGTAATCCTTTTCACTTTCTGTAAGCTTAAGCTGATTAAGCATTTCAAGTCTTCTCAGACATTCTCTATCCATAAAACCTACTCCATCCTAATATTTTAAAATTAGTCTCTGACCTTTATATGAACTTCACGAAGCTGTTGTTCAGTAACATTTCCGGGAGCTCCCATCATTAAATCCTGTGCGTTGCCGTTAAGAGGGAACGCAATTACGTCTCTGATAGTTTCTTCTCCCGCAATAAGCATTATCATACGGTCAACACCGGGTGCCATACCTGCATGAGGGGGTGCACCGAACGAGAATGCTGTATATAATGCACCAAATTTTTCTTTAAGGTCTTCTTCACCGTAACCTGCTATTTCAAATGCTTTTCTCATAATTTCAGGGTTATGATTACGAACCGCACCTGATGAAAGTTCAACACCATTACATACA
>JAZSOT010000069.1:0-2093 GCA_045537065.1 Clostridia bacterium
CTTCACAATGTAATGAAATGCACCTACATCAAATGCCTGAAAGACATAGTCCTCCACACCTGTCACAAAAACAAGTATTACACCCTTGTCCTTCTTACGAAGTTCTCCGGCTGTTTCCATCCCATTTTTACCCTGCATTTGAATATCCAAAAACAGAATATCTATATTTGCATCCGACATAAGCACTTCTTCCCCCGATGAAAAGAATATAATGTCTGCATCCGGGCACTGCTTTGTCACTTTATCGGCGATTAACTCTCTAATGTTTTTTTCATCATCACAAATCCCTATACGCATGGGTGCCTTCCTTTGCAATTCGTTTTTCTTTATGCTTTCATGTCAAATCCGGACACTGCGGTCTTTGCCCAACTTACAGAAGACATCTCTGTAATAAAGTTGTCGGTAACGCTCTTTAAATCCGGCCCTTTAAAAGTAGACTTCTTTTGTTTTTCTCTGTTTTCTTCGACTCTCTCAAGCCATTTGTCAATATCCTCATCCGTACCCGGTGTATCCGTAACTGTCAAGGTACACATAGTTGTATACTCTTCCCCGAACTCTATCGAAGCCGATAATAATTTACTTCCACGGGCACTGGCAGATTGCTGCGCACTTTTTATATAATCAGGTGCTTTGGCAAGTTCTCTCTCCAACCATTTCCCTGTTTTTTCGTCGCTCATTGCTTTTCGCAACATTCCCGGTGTAACAGATACAGCCACATTATTTCCCGGCTTCAGGCAACTTTATTTGCCCATCAAGTAATTAGAATACTCCCGCACATTTTTATGCCCGCCTGTTTTACCTGCATTATAACCACTACTGATTCCCATATTGTTTCCGATTGTCATAGACATAAACATCACCGGTCCTTTCAAAATACTATCAGTAGGTATATCGTCCAGTCTATGTTTTTATTACATTTTTTTGCGTGAAACGACCTTTTTGTGTTGTGAAATGGAAAAAGCCCCGTCTCGCGTTCAGTAACACAACATTGTATTCTTATCAATCTCCAAAGTTTAATTGCGTTGTTTCAAAAAAAGGCATATAATATAAGCATAGTTATAAATATACAGGAGGGATGAAAAGTGAATAAAACGATTAAATTACCTGACAATCGCGTTGTAACAGTTGTATCACCGGAAAATGCAGCCGCTGCAATCTCCCCTAGTGACGCCGAAATGGATTACCGCGCAAAAGAAGCCGTAAAAGCTGCCATCCATAAAGCAAAAGTTTGCAAAAAACCGATTGCCAAATATGATGTTGTGACTAAACGTGCATATATTGAAACCGCTGACGGAGAAAAAATTTATGTCGGATAAAAAACCTATGGTGCTCTTTTTTGCCGGTCCAAACGGCTCAGGAAAAAGCACAATCACAAAGTATTTCGAAATTGTCGGAACCTATACGAATGCAGATGACATGGTTGCTTCAACTTCAATGTCAAACAAAGAAGCTGCTCTTATAGCTGACGAAATGCGGTACAAAGCCATTGAAAATAAGCAGGATTTTACTTTTGAAACCGTTCTCTCTTCTCACTACAAATTAGATATACTTGAAAAAGCGAAGAAGGAAGGCTACTTTATCAAAGGCATTTTCGTTCTGACCGTAGATCCTTATATGAATATTTCGCGTGTTTCGTCCAGAGTTGCGCAAGGCGGACACGATGTGGATGAAGAGAAAATCATAAGCCGTTATCACAAATCTCTTGATAATATTAAACGCTTAATGGAAATTTGTGACATACTCCACATTTATGACAATACACTGGAACCGGTTCGTATTGTTCGAAAGCATAAAGACCAGATTTCCATTTTCCCAAATCAATTTTGGTCTGAAGAAAGAATCATGAGTTTACTTTAATTTATAGAGTCTTACGTTGTTCCTTTCCGGAACTACGCAAGACTCTTTTTTATGCACATAAAAAGGCGGACTCTCGCCCGCCAATAACCTACTTGATTCGAAACTGCTCTGCCTCTTGATCCGTGAGTGGTCTACCTAATTGTTTAACAAGTTCAATCATTTTTCTCCACTCATAACGTTTTCCATCGGAAGGGTCCGTTAATCTTCCGTCTTTTGCATAATCTGCGATATCCTCA
>JAZSOT010000059.1:0-2565 GCA_045537065.1 Clostridia bacterium
TACGGATTTTCAAAAGTCAGTACCAGAAGTGTTCCATTTTTGTCCCAATTTTTTCTCAAAAAAGTCTCAGAAAAGTCTCAAAAAAGTCTCACGGTGAAAATACTGTTCTGATTCGTTATGCACCTGTTGATTATGATTGAAATTTTGAGGGAGATGTGGTATAATTGCTTTAACAAATGTAGGAGATGAAATGCTTATGAGTGAAAATCTAATTTTCCCCTCGTGTGTAAAATTCAGCGATTGGCATATATCAGCACCCAAATTTAAATACCAGCTTGCTATTGATTTTAATGAATGTATTATTGAAATCAGGGCACATAAGACAGCAACACACAATGTGAATATTCAATCATACGAATTAAATGAAAACCTTGCTACTAAGCTTAAAACTATCTTGGAGTATAAAGCAGTTACATCTTTTTTATCTGTACCAGAATGCGAAATGCAGGAATCAGGATACAGGGATGGTTGGCACACTGAATTTGTGCTTTCCTACGATAATGCTCCGCTTATTAAAGGCGAACTCGGAATGATTTTTGATGAAAGTCCACTTGAAAAAGTATTGGCATTGCTGAAAAAGGAATGTCCGCTTATAACAGAGTTAAAGCATTTTTAATGATATCTCATCTCGCTTTTTATGGAAATTAATTTAAAACGCCCTGTACTTTCGATTATATCATAGCCGTTGTTTCGATTTCGGGACAATGGGAATTTTTTCTGATGTAGGTATTGACTTTTTTGAAAATATCGCATATAATATTAGTAACAGAACCCGACACGCCTCTTAACAATGCGTACCACGTCGGGTCGTTTAATTATTAGGGGACTTTACTATGGAGTTAAAAGAACATCAGCCGTCTATGAGTGTTGACGAACAGCTTGAAAACCTAAAGGCAATAGGTTTAAAAATTGATGATGAAGACTACGCTCGTCAAATCCTTAATGACATATCATATTTTCGTTTGATAAAAGCATACGGGCTTGGGTTGAAAAGAAAAAATACAGATTTTGATGGCAGTATTGCATTTGAGCAGATTGTCGAATTGTATTTGTTTAATGCAAACTTCAGACAGTTGTTGTTTGCAATGATAGAGCGCATTGAGATTAATCTTAGATGTAGGATAACTAATCACTTTTCTCATACATATGGCGTTCTCGGATATGAAGAGTCAGTCAATTTCAACAACCCCGATTATCACAAGGAATTTCTTGATGACATTGAAAATGAAATTTCGAGAAACAGCAAGGCACCGTTCGTGAAAAACTATAAGAATAATTATGTTGATGGCAAAATTCCTTTTTATGCATTGGTAGAATTATTCAGCTTCGGTACGCTTTCAAAGTTCTATAAGAATATGAAATCGCAGGATAAGAAATCTGTTGCCCAGATATATGGAGTCGGATATACTTACCTTGAAAGCTGGATTGAGCATATTGCTTTTGTCAGAAATATTTGCGCTCACTACGGACGTTTATACAATGTAAATCTTGCGAAAACGCCTAAACTGTATAAGCAATATTCTGAGAACGGAATTAGCAGCGTCCGTGTATATGCTACTCTTCTTTGCATCAAACATCTTGTTCCGAACGACAGACATTGGACGGAATTTATCGACACAATAGAACTGCTTTTTGAAAAGTATTCTCACGTTAATAAAAAGCTTATGGGATTTCCTGATGATTGGGAAACTGTTCTTAAATCATAATTTTTCATCGCACCTGCATATTGTAGGTGCGATTTTTCATTATAGGGGGTTGGGTTATCCCAACAAGTTTTTGCATTTGTCTGCGCTGACGATTTTTGAAAAAAAGAGGGCAGTGTATAGACAAATCATATGCTTGCTGTCAACGTAAAAATAAATTAAGCCGTGATAGCTTTTCCGAAAGAAAAATTTTCATCTGAGTTTAAAAAGCTACGTACATACGTACACTACGAAATTCTAATTTTCTTTTCTTGGTACATACGTACGTATCTTTTTCACTTGGAATGAAAAAATATGCACCGCTGTTAAAGAGCAGTGCATATCACTTTTTCAAAATGTCAGCTTTTCACCGCCTGACTCTGCATTAAAAAACATAATGTAATAAACCGGAATGTAGGTTATCTTGCCATTCTGTGTTACAGTTCTTTCGTTGGAAACAACAAACGCTTTCTTTATATGATAATCTTCATTCGATACAAAAGTATTCAGCGCACTATGAACGGTATAATCCTTGCCAGACTTTACTTCAATCGGAACAGCGGAAAGACTGTCGTAATCATCAATGAGATAATCGACCTCGCCCTTGTTTCTGTTGTCATAATAAAAAAGCTTGTGTCCGTGAGCAATCAGCTCGCTTGCAACAACGGTTTCATAAACCGAGCCGAGATTGATGCTTCTTTCATCATCAAGCACAGCACGGATGTTGTTACCGTAGAGGATACCCGTGAGAATTCCCACATCGTTAAGATAAAGCTTCAGCAGATTTTTCCCCGTTGACTCAATCAGCGGAAACGCAGGATTTGAAATTGCCTGAACATTCAAAGCAATGCCTGCACTGATAAGATATTCAAACTCATCGCAG
>JAZSOT010000079.1:0-36892 GCA_045537065.1 Clostridia bacterium
AAAACTGTGGCAATACACTCCTTAAAATAGTCAAAGCTATAGAAAAATATAAAAAGTCCACAGTGTTTTATTGATTATATCATAAAGGTTAAAAGAAAGGAGAGTATTGATATATTTAGAACTAAATATATCATACAAGAATTAATATGGATGAAGTTAGGGGAATTCATAAGATTATAATAGAAGACCGAGAAAAAATCACAATTTCAGGAGTTTCAGATGTTGAAAACTTTGATGAGAGAGAAATAACTTTATATACAGTTGACGGGGCGATTCAGCTTTTTGGTGAGGATTTTAAAATCAATAAGCTTAATGTGGAGACCGGTGACGTTGAAATAGAAGGATATATAACTGAGGTAAAATATACAGGGGTTGATAAAACAGATAAAGGCGGATTTTGGGGAAAAATATTTAGGTAAAGGAAAAAGTATATGGAACAGGGAGTCAGTAAGCAGCTTATATATTTAAGTGCGATTATATTAACGGGTATTTTAAGCGGCTTTTTATATGATGTTTTAAGAGCAAAACGAAGACTTGTTAAATCAGGCAAAGTATGTATAAATCTTGAGGATATTTTGTTCCTGATTATTTGCGGCGTGATAATGCTTTTTGTTACTTATTTCTATAACAGCGGAGAAATAAGAATAAGCAGTTTTTTCGGTATGATTTTTGGAACAGGAATGTATTTTCTTATCCTTCGTAACAGAATGGTTAATTTACTGGTTAAGATAATTTTATATGTGAAGAAGTTAATAATATTAGTTGTTAAAATTGTTTTTTTCCCAATCAGGATTATTCTCAGGCTTTTTAAGAAGCCCGTATATATTTTTTGCTGGGTTGTAGGCGGAAAGTTCAGGAGATTTAAAACTATCATAAGAGTTAATTTTTTTAAAATTCTGCAAAGAGCGAAAATTTTAAATATTTTCACAAAAAAACCCGTAAAAAATATTGACAAAGAAAATAATTAAGTATATAATTATTTGTGTGTATCTGTAAGAGAAAAGGGGGCAATAATATGGCAAAAAGAATAGTTAAAAAGAGATTGAATTTTCGTAAATTTTTTGGATTTTTAACATTACTTGTTTTACTTCTTTATGTTTGCTGTACTTTTGTTCACCAGAAAATCAGTCTTGAACAAAGATACGCAATAGTCAAGGATTATGAAAGTCAGATTTCCGAAGCTAAGCTTGAACAGGATATGCTGAAAAAAGAGCTTGAAAAAGTTAATTCTGATGAATATCTTGAAAAACTTGCTCGTGAAAAACTCGGACTTATCAAACCTAATGACCGTGTTTTTGTTGATGTTACAAAGGATTAAAAAATCGAAAGCTTTCCCCTTTTTTAAAGGGGCAAAAGCTCTTTTTTTATAGAATTTTTACTTTTTTGCTTTTTCTCGCCCGTGGTTAAGGCTTTGTGAAAATTTGTGATTACTTGCGGGCGGAAAGGCAATGGATATAATTTTATGCAAATGCAGGCAGGGGATATTTGTCAAGGTAAGGTTTCAGGAATTGTTCCATTTGGAGCTTTTGTTGAGCTTGAGAACGGAGGTTCAGGATTAGTACATATTTCAGAGGTTTCTGTTGAATATGTTGAGGATGTAAGCAAGCACCTTAAAATCGGACAAGAAGTTAAGGTTAAAGTGCTTGGAATTGATGAAAAAGGCAAGATAAGTCTGTCAATAAAGAGAGCATCCGAAAATTTTCAGAAAAAACCAAAACCACAAAAAAGGGTTGAGGAACCAATAGGATCAAGACCTCCAGAGGAGTTTTCTTTTAACACAAAAAATTCTCAGGAGTCTATGTCTTTTGAGGATATGCTTTTAAGATTTAAGCATGACAGTGAAGAAAAGATTCAGGATTTGAAGAGAAACACTGAGGGAAAACGCAACGGAGGATATAAAAGGTCCTATTAATGTAGATAACTGATTTAAAGATAGGAGTTTTTTATGGACAATGGAGTAATTTTTTGGATTATTATGGCAGTTGTTCTTGGTTTTGTTGAATCAATGACTGCATCTTTGGTCAGCATATGGGGAGCAGTTGCGGCTGTTATTTGCGCAATACTGGCATCCTTTAGAATTTCTTATGAAATTGTTTCAGTTTGCTTTATTGCTATTACTGCTATTTTACTTCTTGCAACAAGACCTTTGGCAAAAAAACTTTTAAACAGCAAAACCGTTGCAACGAATGCAGACAGAATTATCGGAAGTGAAGCAAGAGTGATAAAGAAGATTACACCAGATGCATCAGGGCAGGTTGATATTCGCGGACAAATCTGGACAGCATATGAAAAGGATAGCAATGAACTTGAAATCGGGGACAGAGTAAGAGTTGTTTCTATTGAAGGTGTTAAGGCTATTGTTGAAAAAATATAACTGTTAAGGAGAGAAATGCGATGTATATTTTTATTTTGATTTTAATAGCAATAGTTATAGCTATTGCAAATATAAAAATTGTGCCACAGGCTCACGCATATGTTGTTGAACGACTTGGAGCCTACAGTGCAACCTGGAATGTGGGACTTCATTTTAAAATTCCTTTTATTGAAAGAATTGCAAAGTCTGTTTCTTTAAAGGAACAGGTTGTTGATTTTGAACCCCAGCCTGTTATCACAAAAGATAATGTTACTATGCAGATTGATACAGTGGTTTATTTCCAGATAACAGACCCTAAGCTTTATTCTTATGGTGTTGAAAGACCTATGTCTGCAATTGAAAATTTAACTGCAACTACTCTTAGAAATATTATTGGTGATATGGAACTTGATGAAAGCTTAACATCAAGAGATGTTATAAATTCAAGTATGAGGTCTATTCTTGACGAAGCAACAGACCCTTGGGGAATTAAGGTTAACAGAGTTGAGCTTAAAAATATTATTCCTCCGTCAGGAATTCGTGAAGCAATGGAAAAACAAATGAAGGCTGAACGTGAAAGAAGAGAAGCAATTTTAAGAGCAGAGGGTGAGAAAAAATCTGCAATTTTGGTTGCAGAGGGTGAAAAGGAATCTGCAATATTAAGAGCGGAGGCTGAAAAACAGTCACAGATTTTGCGTGCAGAAGCTGAAAGAGAATCGGCTATAAGGGTTGCAGAAGGTGAAGCTGAAGCAATTATTAATATTAAAAAGGCAACAGCCGAGGGTATCAAAATGTTAAATGAGGCGGCACCGAGTGATGCTGTTCTTAAAATAAAAAGCCTTGAGGCCTTTGAAAAGGCGGCAGACGGAAAGGCAACAAAAATTATCATTCCGTCTGAAATACAAGGCATTGCAGGACTTGCAAAAGGAATTATTGAAACAGTTACAGAAGATAAGAAATAATAGGAGGATATAGTAATGTCAGGACATTCCAAATGGGCAACGATTAAAAGAAAAAAAGGTGCAATTGATGCAAAGAGAGGCAAACTTTTCACCAAAATAGGAAGAGAGCTTATGGTTGCAGTTAAAGAGGGAGGTCCCGATCCGGACAGTAACTCAAAACTAAGAGATGCCATTGCTAAGGCAAAAGCAAATAATATGCCGAATGATACTATCCAAAGAAGTATCAAAAAAGCTTCCGGTGAAGGTAATGCCAATGAATATTTTGAAATGGTGTATGAAGGTTATGGACCAAGCGGTATAGCTGTTATGGTTGAAACTCTGTCAGATAATAAGAACAGAACAGCAGGTGACTTAAGACATTATTTTGATAAATTTGGCGGAAACCTTGGACAGACCGGTTCTGTTGGGTTTATGTTTGACAGAAAAGGTGTTATTGTTATTGCAAAAGACGGGGAAATTGATGAAGATACTTTAATGATGGATGCTCTTGATTCAGGTGCTGATGATTTTTCAGCAGAAGATGAATGCTTTGAAATCACAACAACTCCGGAAGATTTTAGTGCAACCCGCGAAGCTTTAGAACAAAAAGGATATGTGTTTGAACAGGCAGAAATCAGCTATGTTCCAAAAACAACAACAGAGCTTACAAATGAAGAAGACATTACCAAAATGGAAAAGCTTATTGATGCATTAGAAGATAACGACGATGTTCAGAATGTTTACCACACATGGGAAATGCCTGATGATGAAGAATAAAGTTATATAGTTTAAAAACCCTCCGATTATGGAGGGTTTTTAAACTATTTTGCTATTATATCTTTATTTAATTTTTAGGTTTTTCTTTTAACATATTTTCAATAAATATTCCATAACCTTTTGTTGGGTCATTCACGAAAACGTGTGTCACAGCACCGATGATTTTACCATTTTGTAAGATTGGTGAACCGCTCATTCCCTGAACTATTCCACCAGTTTTTTCAAGCAGTTCTTTATCTGTGATTTTTATAATCATATCTTTGTTTCTATTCTCTAGAGATGCGGAAACCTTTAGAATTTCAATTTCAAATTCTTTTGGTATTGAATTTTCTACAGTTGTTAAAATTGATGCTTTCCCTTTTATAATTTCTTCTTTTTCTCCTACAAGAACAGGAGTATGCTGTCTTAAAAGGTCAGATTTAATTTCGCCGTATAATCCGTGTTCTGTATTATTTTTAACATTTCCTATTATTTTGCCGTCAGATGAAAATGTCCCTTTTAATTCACCAGGAATACCTTTTTTGCCTTTAACAACAGAAATTATTTCAGCACTTAAAATTTCTCCTTCGTTTGAAGGAATAATGTCTTCGTTGTAGGCACTGCATATTCCGTGCCCAAGGGCTGCGAAGGTGTTGTTTTCTGGATTAATAAAGGTTAAAGTACCTACTCCCGATGTTGCGTCCTTAACCCAGGCACCGATGACAAAATCTTTTTCCTCGACTGATTTTATCGGAGTAATTTCCTGAGTTATAAATTTTTTGTTTCTGCATATGGTAATATCAATTTTATCTCCATTAAATTCAGACAGAGCCTTTTTTAATTCATAAACAGAATTAATTTTGGTACCATCAATATTTGTTATAATATCACCTTGTTTAATTCCTGCCTTTTCTGCAGGAGATGGACAGAAACCACCTGTTGTTATAATTTCGGATGTTCCTGTTACAATTACTCCGTCGGTGAAAAGATTAACACCAATACTTTGTCCGCAGGGGATAAGGTACATATTTTCTGATGCATAAGAAGGTGAGAAACCGGAATTAAAAATAATTGTGAAAAGCATTATAAATAGATGCAATTTAAAGGCTTTCTTCACTGTATTCCCCCTTTTAAATTTATTTTTATCGTTTGTACAGATTTAGTATTTGCATAAAAATAAAATTCATATGTAGAAATAAAGAACATAGACTCCAAAAATTTAAGCCCTGCCATAAAGAATTTCCATTTATGGCAGGGCTTATTTTGAAGAGTTTACTTTAAAACGAATTAGTCGTTTTTGCTGTTGCTGTTGTTGTTTTTGTTGTTATTGTTGTTATTATTGTTGTTTGATTTCTGATTTTCGTTTTTGTTGTTTAAATTTGACATTATAATCTCTCCTTAAAGAAAATGTTTGATAAAATAATTTTTATCACATCCCTATTATTTGCTTTTAAATTTTTTTTATACAATTTTTGTTACAAAAAATTTTTATTTGCATATTTTATTATTATAGAATATTTAAGGAGGTATTTTATTTTGAGATATGTTGGAAATATCAGACGGGATGAGGATAATTATTATAATGCACCATATGAAAAAGCGGTTTTTCCTCCGGGGAGTGTAGTGCCTGAAAATATGTCGGATAATTCGGAAATGTATAACCAGCCAGCAGATAATATGATGAGCCGCAATATGAATAATATGATGGATGAAAATGATAATAATATTAGATTTCCGTTAAATCAGGGAGAAACTCTTAAAAGAAATAATATGCCGGAAAACACTCAAAGAAACAGAGAAATGGATATTGACACAAATGAGAGATATAATGCTAATATGGGAATTGCCTACAGATATCCCGGAAACAGTGGTTGTAGCCTGAGTAGGCCTATCAGTGATTTGCTCTGTGAATATATGGGGAAATATATTACGGCAGAGTTTATGTTTGGAGCAGATACATATGTAAAGAAATCGGGAATTTTAAAAGAAATGGGAATGAATTACATTGTGCTTGATGTAAATGGAGTATGGGTTATATGTGATTTAACGGATGTTAAGTTCATTAATATATCATCTAATGATTTGATGTAATTTTAATAAAAAGTATTTACAAATAATTTATAATATGATATAATTCGACTAAAGTAAATGGTTTGTCTTTAAATTCGATGCGAGACATCAGTAAGACTTTATAAAATTTCTTCAAAGAGATACTGCCTTGTCTTCGTGACAAGGCTTTTTGTTTGCATTGATAGAGGATAAAAACCGGATAAATTAAGGAGTGTATTTTATGTCAAACAAAACAAATGATGCGATTTATGATGCAAAACAGCTTGGAATTCTAAAAATGTTAGTTCTTGGATTTCAGCATATGTTTGCAATGTTTGGAGCAACTGTTTTAGTTCCACTTTTAACAGGCCTTGATATTGCAACAACATTGTTTATGGCAGGTATTGGAACACTTTTATTCCACATTTTAACAAAGTGTAAAGTTCCGGCTTTCCTTGGTTCTTCATTCGCTTTTCTTGGCGGTTATGGTGCTGTTGCTCCTCTTGCAGGTGCAAATGGTATGACAAATGCCCAGCTTCTTCCATATGCTTGTCTTGGTGTTGCTGCTGCCGGTCTTGTTTATCTTGTTCTTGCAGGACTTATTAAATGGGCAGGAATAAAGAGGGTTATGAAATTTTTCCCACCGGTTGTAACCGGTCCTATCATTATTGCTATCGGACTTGGCCTTGCAGGAAGTGCAGTTTCTAACTGTCAAGCCAACTGGATTATGGCACTTATTGCTCTTGCTATTGTTATTGTTCTCAATATATTTGGTAAAGGTATGCTTAAGATAATTCCTATTTTATGCGGCGTTGTGGGAAGTTGTCTTATAGCTGCATTACTTGCAGTTTTCTTTGGAGAAACAGTTGTTGGTGCTGATGGTGCATCATATATTACTATTGGTGGAAACGAAAGCCTAAAGCTTTTTTCAGTAGGAGCACTTGAGAACCTTAAAAATGCAGCTTGGATAGGATTTCCTATTAAATGGAACGGAACTGTTTTCGGTGGAATAGACTGGAAGAATTCTTCGTTGATAATCAGTTCAATAATTGCAATTGTTCCAATTTCACTTGCAACAATGATGGAACATATCGGAGATATATCTGCTATATCTTCAACAGTTGGCAAAAATTATATCGCTGATCCGGGACTCCACAGAACACTTATGGGTGACGGTCTTGCAACATCACTCTCAGCTGCTTTCGGTGGTCCTGCTAACACAACTTACGGGGAAAACACAGGTGTTCTTGTTTTGTCTAAAGTATATGACCCGATAGTTATCAGAATTGCAGCAGTTATAGCGGTTATTCTTTCTTTCTCGCCAAAGTTTGCAGCTGTTGTAAATCTTATTCCAACAGCTATTATCGGAGGTATTTCTTTTGTGCTTTATGGAATGATTTCTGCAATCGGTGTGAGAAATGTTGTTGAAAATAATGTTGATTTCACAAAAAGCCGTAATCTTATCATTGCAGCAATAATTCTTGTTTCATCACTTGGACTTGGTGCAACAACAATTGTATTGGGTAAAGTTACAATTTCACTTTCAGCACTTGCTGTTGCCTCGATTGTTGGTATTATCCTTAATGCTATTCTTCCGGGAAGAGATTTTGATTTTAATGACAAAGTATAATTTGTAAAATTATAAGTATATGTAAAATCGCCGCAAGGAAGAATTTCTTTGCGGCGAAAGTCGTTTTTGACTCAGGAGGGAATATGAAATTTAAATCAAGATTACTTGATGAAAAAGCAATGGAAAGGGCAATTGTCAGAATTGCTCACGAGATTATTGAAAGAAATGAAAGTAACGATAATATAATATTAGTTGGTATAAAAACAAGAGGTATTCCGCTTGCGAATAGGATTAGAGAATGTATTTATAATAAGATAGACAGTTCAAAGGTAATCCCCACAGGCTCTCTTGATATAACAGATTTCAGGGATGATGTGAGAGAAAAAAGCAGAAGTGATATTCTAACGTTTTCTGATATATCAGAGGATATTAATAATAAGACAGTTGTTTTGATAGATGATGTTATATATACGGGGAGAACCATAAGAGCGGCACTTGATGCCCTTATTTATCTTGGCAGACCTGCTAAAATTCAGCTTGCAGTTATGGTGGACAGAGGACACAGGGAACTGCCTATAAGACCTGATTATGTTGGAAAGAATATTCCTACATCAAGAAACGAAATTATAAAGGTTGGATTATCTGAAATTGATGGAACTGATTCTGTAGATATTTTTGAAAAATAGAAATATGGAGATTGAGATGGAATTTAAGGCACTTAAAACACTAGAATTTGACAAAATAAGAGAAAAATTATCTGAATATGCGATTAATGAGGATGTAATAGAAAAAATATCAGGATTAAAACCGGAGGCAGATTATTCTGTCATAAAGGAAAAACTTTGTGAAACAGATGCCGCCCTTGTTTTGATGCTCAAATATTCTTTTCCTGAAATTTCCCGAATGAATAATCCTGAAGATTCTGTAAAAAGGATTAATGTGGGAGGGGTATTGTCAACAGCAGAGCTACTTAATATTGCGAAAATTTTAAATTGTGCAGATAACCTCAAAAAATTCTACACGGATAAGGAAGATTGTCTTTCAAAGTATTTTAATGAACTTAAATCTCATAAGGCAATAAGCGATGAAATCTCCCGAATTATATTAGGTGAAAATGAAATTTCGGATAATGCAAGCAGTGAACTTTATTCCATCAGAAAAAAGATAAAAAATGAAGAGCAAAAAATAAAGAATACGCTGAATGATATGGTTCGTTCGGAGCATTACAAAAGGTTTTTACAGGATAGTATTGTAACTGTGAAGGCAGGAAGATATGTTGTACCTGTTAAGGCGGAATACAGAAACGAAATTCCCGGAATTGTTCATGATATATCTGCATCGGGTGGAACTTTGTTTATAGAACCTCAAAGTTCGGTTAACGCTAATAATACATTGAACGAATTGGCGATAAATGAAAAAAGGGAAATTGAAAAAATTCTGCTTGAATTAACTTTGAATGTTGCTAATATAAAAGACGACTTGACTGAAAATTTTGATGTTTTGTGTGAACTGGAATTTATTTTTGCAAAAGCAAAGCTTGCAAGACAGCAAAAGGCTGTTATGCCAATTATGAATGATAGGGGAAGAATAAACATAATAAACGGAAGACACCCATTGATTTCCCCTGATAAAGTTGTTCCCGAGAATGTTAATCTTGGAATTGATTTTGACAGCTTAATTGTAACAGGGCCTAATACCGGGGGTAAGACCGTTGTTCTAAAGACAGTTGGTCTATTTACTCTTATGGCACAATCAGGACTTTTGGTTCCTGCTGATGATAACACAGAGCTTTCGTTTTTTGAAAATGTCTTTGCAGATATTGGAGATGAGCAGAGTATAGAACAAAGTTTATCTACTTTTTCTTCACATATGAAAAATATTGTAAGCATAATTGATAATATAACTCCGGATTCACTGGTTCTTTTTGATGAATTAGGAGCAGGAACAGACCCCACAGAGGGAGCGGCTCTTGCAGGGGCTATACTTGAATATGTTAGAAAAATAGGGGCAAAGACTATAGCTACAACTCATTACAGTGAGCTAAAGCTATATGCACTTTCTACCGACAGGGTTGAAAACGGTTCTTTGGAATTTAATGTAGAAACTTTAAGCCCAACATACAGACTTTTAATTGGAATACCGGGAAAGAGTAATGCGTTTGCCATTTCAAAGAAATTAGGTTTGTCTGATTATATTATAGAAAGGGCAAAAGAAAAAATTTCTGATGACAATGTTAAATTTGAAGACGTGTTAGCAAGAATTGAAAAAGACAGACAAATTGCAGAAGAAAGAAGATATGAACAGGAAACCTTAAAAGCAGAGATTGATGAGCTTAAGACAGAACTTTTAAAAGAAAGAGAAAACTTTGAAAAGAAAAAAGCAAAAATAATTGAAAAAGCAAACGAAAAGGCTGCAAAAATTATTGAAGATACAAGGGCGGAAACTGAAGAGCTTTTATCCGAAATGAAAACTTTGAAACGCCAGAAAGAAGAAAAAGATACAATAAAGGCGATGGAAGAGGTCAAAAAGGAGCTTAACATAAAGCTGAAAAAAGCAAAGTCACAGCCAAAGCCTGTGCAGGCAAGAAAAAACAGTGCAAATATTAACACCCTGAAACCTGGGGCAACCGTTTTGATTGTTGACCTTAATGATAAGGGAACTGTTATTAGTATAAATAAAAAAGATGAAACCTGCGTTATTCAGATGGGAATTATGAAAACCGTGTCTAAAATATCAAATCTTGTTGTTTTAGAAGATGAGACACCGGAAAATATAAAAAAATATATGCCGAGAAAAACTGCTGAAAAAACAATAACAGCAGTTAAAACAGATGTTGATTTAAGGGGTATGAATTTAGAAGAGGCTCTTGAAGAAACAGATATGTTCCTTGACAGAAGCGTGTTAAGCGGAATAAAAAATGTAACCCTTATACACGGAAAGGGTACCGGAATTTTAAGGAGCGGTATTCAGGATATGCTAAGACATCATCCTCATGTTAAGAGTTTCAGGAACGGAAGATTTGGAGAAGGGGAAAACGGAGTTACAATTGTTGAACTTAAATAGCATTTTAACCGGAGAGGCAGACTAATGAAAAATCTTACTTGTTGTTTTACCGGGCATAGAGATATTAAAGCTGAAGATGTGCCTGAAATAAAAAAGAATATATCAGCAGAAATTGAAAGTCTTATAAAAAGAGGCATTATCTATTATGGCTGCGGAGGTGCTCTTGGCTTTGATACACTTGCAGCAGAAGCCGTTCTTGAGCTGAAAGAAAAATATAATAATATTAGACTTATTCTTGTTCTTCCCTGCAAAGACCAAAGTGATTCATGGGATAGAGAGGATAAGATGAAATATGATGATATAATGAAAAGGGCGGATAAGGTCATTTATACCTCCGAGAAATACCACAGAGGATGTATGCAGAAAAGAAACAGACATTTGGTGGACCACAGTTGTGTGTGTATAGCATATGTGAGGAAAAGCAGAGGAGGTAGTGTATATACCTTGAAATATGCCGATGAAAACGGACTTGAAATTATTTTTGTGTGATTTATATTTGTTATTTCGTTCATATATAGAAAGCTTTCATTGTTGAATTTGACAATAATAACAAAAAAGTGTTGTAATTTATGTATATTCGTGATAAAATATACCTTATGTAGAAAAAAATAATTGGGAGAGGCAATATGTTACAGAAGAAGTGGTTAATAAAAGAATTTGATAAGGACCGTGTTATTGACATCTCTAAGGAATTGCACATTTCACCGATAACTGCTATTATTTTGTATAACAGGGGTATTCGTGAGACAGAAGATATTAAAAATTTTTTGAATGCAGATTGTAAATGCCTTCACGATCCATATCTTTTAAAGAATATGGATAAAGCTGTTGAAAGAATAAACACTGCAATAAAAAATGGTGAAAAGGTTACTATATACGGCGATTACGATGTTGATGGAATAACAAGTATAGCTATTTTATACAAGCATTTATCAAGGCTTGGTATAGAAGTAGATTACTATGTTCCGGACCGTATTCAGGAAGGATATGGTGTAAATATTGAGGCTCTCGATAAAATTAAGGCAAAAGGTACAAGCCTTATTATTACCGTTGATACAGGTATAACTGCTGTTGAGGAAACAGAATATGCCAAAAAACTAGGTATGGATATTATAATAACCGATCACCACGAATGCAAAGAACAGATACCTGATGCATATGCCACGATTGACCCTAAGAGAAAGGATTGCAGTTATCCTTTTAAAAATCTTGCAGGAGTTGGTGTTGCGTTTAAATTAATACAAGCTCTTGAGGGCTCATCTGATGTAAAATCCTTGATGGAAATGTATTCAGACTTTGTTTGTCTTGGCACAGTAGCAGATATTTCTCCCTTGATTGATGAAAACAGAGTGTTAGTAAAAGAAGGGTTAAACAGATTTAATTTCACAGATAATATTGGACTCAGGGCTTTAATAGATGTTTCAACAAATAATTCAAAGGCAATTACAACATCAACTATAGGATATATAATTGCTCCAAGAATTAATGCCAGCGGAAGACTTGGCTGTGCGTCAAGAAGTGTTGAAATGTTTTTGACTGACAGCAAAGAAAGAGCATATGAACTTGCGAATGATTTGTGTAAAGAAAACATTATAAGACAGCAGACTGAACAAATGATGTTTGCTGAAGCACTTGAATATATCGAAAATCATCCAGAAATTAAAGATGACAAAATTCTGGTTATTCCTCACGAAAATTGGCATCACGGAATTGTGGGAATAGTTTCTTCAAAAATCACAGAAAAATTCTATAAACCATCTATCCTGTTTGCTATTGATGGAGATGAGGCTAAAGGTTCAGGCAGAAGTATCAATGGGTATAACTTGTTTGAAGCACTGGAAAACTCTTCAGAGTTACTTGTTAAATTCGGAGGACACGAGCTTGCGGCGGGGCTTTCTATAAAGACGGAAAATATAGATAAATTCAGAGAATTAATAAACAGTTACACGCCCAAACAGTTGACAGAGGAGGCTATGCTTCCTACAGTTTCGATTGATGCCGTTATAAAGGTTGCATATATAAATCTTGACACAGTTGATGATATAAATAAGCTTCAACCCTTTGGCGTTGAAAATCCGACACCGGTTTTTGCTACAAAAAATGTTAAAATTCATAAAATCAGCACAATGAGTGAGGGCAGACATCTCAGAATGACATTGCTTAAAGATAATAAGTTTATTGATGCTGTTGGTTTTGGAATGGGTGAGCATTTTAATTATCTAAACGAAGGTGACTTTGTTGATGTTGCCTTTGGTATAGATATCAACGATTATAAAGGTTTTCAGAATGTTCAGCTTATATTGAAGGACATAAAATTGACGGAAGTGAATTAATTGATTAAAACGGATTTTGAAAGCTTGAAACAAAAAATTGAAAAGTATAATCCTACGGGAGATTTTGAACTGCTGAAAAAGGCATATGATTTATGTGTTAACAGCCACAGCGGTCAATTCAGAGCATCGGGTGAGCCGTTTTCGTCTCATCCTATTGCTGTTGCCAATATTATTGCTGATATGGAACTTGATGTAAGCTCTGTTGCCGCGGCTCTTCTTCACGATGTTGTTGAAGATACAGATGCAACAGAAATGGATATAAAAAGAGAATTTGGCCAGACTATAGAGCTTTTGGTTTCAGGGGTTACAAAGCTTGGTAAAATTCCATATTACACAAAAGAGGAACAACAGGTAGAAAGCCTGAGAAAAATGTTTCTTGCTATGGCAAAGGATGTCAGAGTTATAGTTATAAAGCTTGCGGACAGGCTTCATAATATGAGAACTATGAAGAGTATGCCCGAGGATAAGCAAAGACAAAAGGCACGTGAAACACTTGAGGTTTATGCACCTCTTGCTCACAGACTTGGTATGTCGAAAATCAAGTGGGAACTTGAAGATTTGTCTCTTAGGTACATTGACCCGATTGGTTATTATGAAATAGTTGATAATATCTCTCAAAAAAGGGATGAAAGAGAAAAATATATTTCTGAGATAATAAGTATTCTTGAGAAACGTCTCACAGAGCTTAATATTAAAGCTCACATTGAGGGCAGGGCAAAGCATTTTTACAGTATATACAGAAAAATGTTTATGCAGAATAAAACGATTGATGAAATATATGACTTGTTTGCAGTTCGTGTTATTGTTGATGACGTTTCGGATTGCTATGGTGTACTTGGCATGGTGCATGACCTGTTTAAGCCTATTCCTGGCAGGTTTAAGGATTATATTGCAATGCCGAAGCCTAATATGTATCAGTCGCTCCATTCAACACTTATCGGACCAAGCGGAACAAGCTTTGAAATACAGATAAGAACATGGGATATGCATAACACGGCAGAAAACGGTATTGCTGCCCATTGGAAATATAAAGAGGGAAAAAAGGGCAGCGACGAGCTTGATGACAAGCTGAACTGGATTAAACAGCTTCTTGAAATCCAAAAGGATATGACGGATGCTGAGGATTTTTATAATACATTAAAAATTGATATGTTCAGTGATGAGGTTTTTGTGTTTACTCCAAAGGGAGAGGTTGTAAACCTTCCTGCAGGGTCAACTCCTATTGACTTTGCTTATGCAATACACAGTGCCATAGGTAACAAAATGAATGGCGCAAAAATCAACGGGAAGATTGTCACCTTGGACTATAAGCTTGTAAATGGTGATATTATTGAGATAATAACGTCCAATAGTGTTCACGGACCAAACCTTGATTGGCTGAAAATAGCAAAAACTTCTCAGGCGAGAAATAAGATAAACCAGTGGTTTAAAAAAGAAAACAGAACAGAAAATATAGAAAAAGGCAAAGAAATTTTAGAGAAAGAGTTGAAAAAAGCTATGCTTCCTCTAAAGTTTATGTCTGATTCAGATATAATTAATCCTCTACTTAAAAAATATGGATTTCGTTCAGAAGAGGATATGTATGCAACCCTTGGTTATGGCGGTTCTAACGCAGGGAAGTTTTTAACTAAATTTAAAGAAGAATGTAGAAAACAAATACCTGTTCAGGAAGCTCCGACATCATTTGTTGCGGAGCAAATTGTAAAAAAGACAAAAAAACCAAATACCAGCGGTGTTGTAGTTGAGGGAATAGAAAACTGTCTTATAAGACTTTCTCACTGCTGTGCACCAGTACCTGGTGATGAAATAGTGGGGTATATCACAAGAGGCAGAGGAATTGCTGTTCACAGAGCAAATTGTATGAATATAAACCCATCCAATTTGTCAGAAGAGGAAAAAAGCAGATTTGTCAATGTTCATTGGGATGATGCTGTTGAAACTGACTTCCAGGTAAATATGACACTCACTGCAAATGACAGGGCTTCTCTTCTTGCGGATGTTGTTGCAGTTATAGGTGAATACAAGATTTATCTTAACAATCTTAATGCAAGAACAGCTAAAAATAATGTAGCTATAATTGAGATGACACTCGAAATTAAAAATATGGACCAGCTTTCAAAAATTATGAATGCCTTAAAGCAGGTTGATGGAGTTATATCGGTTGTCAGAAGAAAACAATAGTAATTGGAGCATTTTATGAAAGTAAAAAGATTTACTTATGGCAGTTGTGTTGCAAACAGTTATGTTTTAACAAAGGAAAATTCAAATAAGGCTGTTATAATAGACTGTTGCGGTGCAAATAGAAAAATACTTGATTATATTTCAGAATGCGGATGCGAGCTTTCTGCTATATTGCTTACTCACGGTCACTTTGACCATATTGAGGGAGTCAGGGAATTAAGAGAGCTGACCGGTGCGAAAATATACATTTTTAATACTGAAAACAGATTTTTATTTGACAAAAACCTTAACCTATCAAATTCGGAGGATTGGACTGAGGATGAAAGTTGTTCAGCGGATTTTCTTCTTAGTGACGGAGATGTTATAAAAGTCGGAGATTTTGAGATTCAGGTTATTCATACGCCGGGACATACATCAGGCTCTGTGTGTTATAAGATTGGGAATGAAATTTTCACAGGGGATACTCTTTTTAAACAGAGCATTGGAAGAAGTGATTTTCCAACAGGGGATTATAATGTAGAAATTGATTCTATATATAACAAGCTTTTTTCTCTTGAAAATGACACAAAGGTATATCCGGGACACGGGTTTTCAACTACTATTGGAAAAGAAAAGGAGGAAAATCCTTTTTTATGAGTATTAATCCATGGGGAATTTTAACAGGAATCCGTCCGGTTAAAATTGCAACAAAACTTTTATTAGAAGGAAAGACTGAAGAAACAGTCTTAAAATATTTTATTGAAGAGTGCAAGACTTCTGCTAGTAGAGCAAGTCTTGCACTTAGTCTTGCTAAAAAAGAAATATTGCTGACAAAGGATATGTTTCAGAACGGAGTAAGTCTTTATATAGGTATTCCTTTTTGTCCTACAAGATGTCTTTATTGCTCTTTTATCAGTAACAGTGTTAAAAGCTCCAGACAATATATTGATGGATATATTGAATGTCTGAAAAAAGAGATTGATTATACAGCGGATATTATCAAGGATAATAATAACAGAATTGAAACTGTTTATATAGGAGGAGGAACTCCAACAACATTGAGTGCAGAGCAGCTTGATGAGTTATTTGAAAAACTTTTTTCTGCATTTGACCTATCTGAAATAAAAGAGTTTACTGTAGAGGCGGGGAGACCTGATACAATAACGAGAGAAAAACTGGAAGTTATCAAAAAATATAATATAGACAGAATAAGCATAAACCCGCAATCTATGAATTTAAAAACACTTAGGGCAATCGGAAGAAATCACACACCTGAAGATATTATATCAGCATATAATCTTGCGAGAGATGTTGGAATTAAAATAATTAATATGGATGTTATAGCGGGACTTCCCGGAGAAAAATTTGAAGATTTTAAGTACACCTTGGAGGAGGTTGAAAGACTTTCTCCTGAAAACACAACAGTTCACACAATGTGTATAAAGCGTTCTTCAAGGCTTAAGGAAACTCTTTCTGATTATGACCTTTCAAACGGTGATGTTGTATCTTCAATGGTGGAATTTTCAAAAGATTTTTTAAATAAATGCGGAAAAGAGCCATATTATTTGTATAGACAAAAACAAATGATAGGAAACCTTGAAAATATAGGATATTCCAAACCGGGATTTGAAAGTCTTTATAATATTTATATTATGGAGGAAATTCAAACTATAATTTCAATGGGTTCCGGTGGAGTTACAAAAACCGTAAATAAGAGTAATGACCGCATAGAAAGAATATTTAATGTGAAAGAGCCTAAAGAATATATAGAAAGAATTGACGAAATGCTAAAAAGAAAAGACGTTTTAAGAAATGGTGATTTGTATTAAAAAGGAGTGAATTTATATGAATAAAAAAGTAGAAATATCTTTTTTGAATGTTGTTTTCTGCCTTATGGTTATTTTTATTCATGTAACCTCGTATCCTATATCATCTTTGCCGGCTGACTCTGTTGTAATGAAATTCTTATTTGCTTTGCAGAAATTGTGCGGAGTATGTGTATATGGTTTCATTTTTTTAAGCGGGCTTAAACTATTTCTTAATATGCCAGAAAAATTTAATTTAAAAAAGTATTATGCTTCAAGATTAAAAAAAATAATTCTACCGTACATACTTTTTACAATACTTTATTACGTATATGAATCATACAGAGGATATTATACTTTTAATATAAAAGAGCTATTAACTTTTTTTGTAAACGGAAAGGTTGAATGCCACCTTTATTTTATAGTTATTATTGCACAGTTTTATGTTTTGCTTCCTTTATGGAAAGCAGTAACAAGACTAAAAGCAATATATGTTCTGCCCGTGGCTCTTTTTTTAAATATATTTTTTTCAACAAGATTTTCAGGTTTTCAATATAACGACAGAATTTTTACTTCATATTTGTTTTACTGGCTTATGGGATGTTTCTGTGGAATGAATTATGAAAAATTTATCAGTAATATTAAAAATAATAGAAATATAATTCTCGTTTTGTTTATATTATTTTTTACAGTTGATACAATCTTTTTATATTTATCGTTTACAGGAGAGCTTGGTCTAAGTGCTAAAATTGTAGAGACTGTTCATCTTTTACATTGTGCGATTTCGGTTATATTCTTTTATCTGATTTCACTTTTTGCAAAAAATGTTAATTTATTAGAAAATGGTATTATCAAAGCAGTCAACAATGCAAGTTATGAAGTCTATCTTGTTCATATTTTATTTGTTCATATTGCAAATGATATGCTTTTAAAATTTAAAGGGTTTGGTGTTCTTGATGCATATGCTTTCAGATTTTTGTTTGTTTATATATTAAGCTTGGGTGTATGTGTTATTTATAAAAAGCTTATAAGTTTATTATCTTTTCAAAAAGCATAAATAATTGACAAAAGTTTCCAAAAATACAATTGAAAAGCTGCCATATTATGACAGCTTTTTTTTATTGGTAAAGTTATAATTATATTCTGTAAAACGCGTTAGTGTTTTGATTTTACATAAACAAAGGAGAAAAATTATGACTGAGCCGGTTATTAATACATATGTGAAGCCAGAGGAAAAAAGAAAAAATACAAAAAATATTATAGATAAAGATGCAGCAAATAAGCTTAAAAATTTTGTATTGTATAGATTTTTAGGCTTTATTCTATCACTTGCTATGCCATATGGAAATTTTGCACCACTTGGACTTGTATTTATGACTATTGAAAGAAAAATGAGTAAAAAAGCTTTATTTACTCTTTTAATGGTCGCCGCAGGTAGCTGTTTTTTAGATAGTAAAATTTTATCAGCAAAGTATATAGGTGCAGAACTTATGTACGTATCGATTCTATTTGTGCTTGAAAAGGGCATAAAAATTTCTTTGCCGGCATCAATCGGAGCAGCATTAGTTTCATTGTTTGTAACAGGGATGGCGGTTCTTTATTGGCAGGGCATAACTGTATATTCTGTTATATTGCTTCTAGTTGAACTTCTTATTGCAGGTGTCGGTATAGTTATAATGGATAAATTCAATAAAATTGATTTGTATAACAAGGACTTTTTGAAAAATTTAAAGACAAATGAACTAATATCCTTTTACATAGTGATTGGGCTTGTTTTAATGGGGTTTAAATCTGTTTACATAGGGAACTTGGTTTCTGTTATGAATGTTCTTGCAGCGACTATAGTTCTTGTTTCGGGGATAAGCACAAATGCAGCAGTTTCTGCTGTATGCGGACTAGTTGTGGGACTCATATGCGGAATAGAAACGGATTATTTTTTGCCTATGATTGGGTCATTTGGCTTTTGTGGGTTTTTGAGCGGAATTTTCTCAAAGTTTGGCAAGGGTGGAGGAGTTGCAGGGTTAATACTTGCAAATACTGTTTTGGTTGTATATACAAATAATGCAATCGAGCCTATGCTTAAAATATTTGAAATTTTATTTGCATCTGCTATATTCTATTTTGTTCCGGAACGTGTTATAGGGAATATAAAACACAGCTTTGAACAAAGCTCTTTTAAAAAAGAAGATGTGCTTAAAATAGTAGAGAACGTAAAGCTTAGATTAAAGGCTGTTTCAGAAAGCTTCAGTGAAATGTCAATGGCACTTGAAAATCTTTCAGACAGACAAAATGAAGATGGTTTTACAGAACTTGGGTCATTGTTTGATTCTGTTGCAAATAAGGTTTGCAGAAGCTGCAAAAAAACTTCTTTGTGCTGGGATAAAAATTTTAATGCAACTTATAGGGCGTTTTTTTCTCTGGTTGAAAAACTGGAGAAAGAAGGTGTTTTAAGAAAAGAATATGTAGATGGGGTTCTTAAATATAATTGTTTAAACCTTGATAAACTTTTAGAAGAACTTTCAAGACAATATGACATATATAATGTGAAACGGATATGGAAAAATAAACTTGTTGAAAATAGAGCGTTGGTCGGACAACAGCTTTCTGGAGTTTCTCAAGTTATGGATGGGATAGTTGAAGAAATAACAGATAAAAACGTTTCTATGCCGTCAGTCGCAAGACTTAGATGTGAACTTAAGAAGAGAGGATATAAGATAAAAAGTCTTGATATGTTTTGTGATTTTGATGGTAAAATTAATGTAGATATTATTATAAAGTCATCATATCTTAAAAAGGGGGTAAAAAGAGAAATTCAGGATGTAATTGGATTTGAATGCGGTAAGAATATGGAACTTTGTTCACAAATATTAAGCGGAGGGAAATATGAACTCCTGAATATAAGTGAAAGAGAACGATTTGCCATTGAACCGGGAATTGCAGCTTGTGCTTTTTCTGAAAAAAGCGGGGATAATTACAGGTTTTTCAGGCTTAATTGCGGAAAGTATGTTGTTGTGCTGTCGGATGGAATGGGAACAGGTAAAAATGCATATCAGGACAGTAAAATAATTGTTGACCTTCTAAATAGATTTTTGTCTGCAGGGTTTAACAATAAGGTTGCTATTAAACTTATAAATTCAATTATGATTATGAAGTCGGAAGAACAAATATCTGCGACAATAGATATTTGTATTATTGATTTGTATTCGGGGGAAGTTGAGTTTGTAAAAACAGGGGCTGAGCCAAGCTATATAAAATGTAATAACCGTGTAGAAACAGTAAAAGCATCGTCTCTTCCTGCGGGACTTATAGCAGAAGCAGAGCCTGAATCATTTTCGATTAAAGTTAAAGATGAAACTACCATCTTTATGATAACTGATGGAATAGAATCAAAAAATTATGATGATAAATGGATTAAGGATTTTATAGAAAGGGAAAATCCAAAGGAAAATGCAGAGGTTATGGCTAAAAAGATTTTAAGCAGAGCAGTATCGTTAAACGGCGGTGAAATATCAGATGATATGACTGTTATTTCGATTAAATTATATGAAAAAGTATAGTATATTTTTAGTTGATTTATTATAAATGATATGTTATAATGTGTTATGTATAAAATTAAATATTCACACAGAGTGTCGGTTATGTTGTAAAAGCCATGTCGCAAGATATAACCGGTGAAAAGGGAATGGGGTGAGAATCCCCTGCGTTAAACTGACGGTGTATGTACTGAATGTTTTTGTATTCAAAGGTGAAAGCTGGTCATTGGGAAACTGAGAAGGCTGAATATAAAAATGCTTACTTTTTGAAGTTTATATGGTACGAGTCACAAGACCTGCTTTGATGTTATTCCGTATGTGCTCATTTGTACAGGAATAGCTTTTTTGGTTTAGCCAAATTGTGATTAATCACAGGAAGACTCAGCTGTGGTATTTTTCAAGAGAAAAATGCCGCAGCTTTTTTGTTTGCGGCAAACAAAAGAAAGGATGATTTATATGAAATTAAGAAGAATTGGGGCAATGCTATTATGTCTGTCGTTGGTGCTGTCGATGATGGTATCACCTGTGTGTGCAGAGGAGCAAAAAAGTATTACTGTAACTTTAACGGTGAGTATGTATGGAAATTTGGTAGAGGAAGCCACTTTTGTACCGGTTGAATTAAGCGGAAAATCTAGTTATACTCTGGATGATGTTTTTGAATTTGCACATATACTTTATTATGATGGTGAAGACGGATATTTGTCAGATTTTGGGGAATATGGAGCTTATGTAACCAAATTTTGGGGAGATGAGAGCGGAAATTTTGGTTATCAAATAAATGGTGGAACTAAATATGTAGGTGGTCTTAATACATATGTCGATGATGGTGATTTTGTAGATGTGGCAATATATGAAAACAAGTATCCTGATACTGAAATGTATTCAAAATTTGATAAATATAAATTACAGACACATATTGGAAAGGAAATAGAATTAATTTTATTGAAAGCAGAATATGATGAAAACTGGAATATGGTTTTTTTGCCTTGTGAAGGAGCTTGTGTGACGGCTGATGGGGTTGAATATTTTACTGATGCAGAGGGTAAGGTAACAATAGTTTTTGAAAAATCCGGTAAATATATTGTTTCAGCCAATATGTCAAAAGTTGTTAAGGAAAAAGAAGTGACAGCTATTACTGCTCCTGTGTGTGAGGTGACGGTTGTTGAGCCTCATATGGTAATGTTGGAGAATATTGCAGATTTATATAGCAGTGAAGAAATTTTATCTGATGGAAATATGATATGGTTTTTAGCTGATTTGACAATCTATAATCAACTTTATCCAGACAAAGAAAAATCCCTTGCTGAAGATTTAAAACAAAGATGCATTGATAAAATTATAGCGGATGCGGTTGGTTCATCAAAACCAAATGTCCTTGCAAAAAGTATTATATCGTTAAGAGCTTTAGGGTATGATGCAAGAGAGGTTTATGACAAAACCTTGAGAAAAAATGATATTGTATCAAAACTTATAGCAATGATAGATGAAGAATTAGAAGATGTAGTTGATATATATACGATATCATATGTTTTATTGGCACTAAATCAGGGAGAGAACTATATAGCTGAAGAACAAATTGAATATTTAATCAATTATATAATAGAAAATAAGGAATCTTGGCAAAATGATATATGGGGAACAGATGCGGCATCAGCTATGTTGCTGGCTCTGGCTCCTTATTATGAGATAAATGAAGATGTTAGATGTGTGGTTGATGAAACGATTCTTATTATAAAGGATAAGCAGACAGAAACAGGAATAATAGGAAATGCAGCATCAACAGGACTTGCAATGGTTGCACTTTCTGCTTTTGGAATAGATTCTTCTGAAGTAATAAATAACGAAAGAACATTAGTTGATGGTCTTATGAGTATGGCAACAGAAGAACTTGACGGATTTGAACCTATGGAAAATTCTTTTTCAACGGAACAGGGTTTTAGGGGATTACTTGCATGGGAACTTTTAAAAAACAACAAGGGCTTTATGTATAATTTCAAGTTAAATTCAATGGATGTGGTCAGAGCGACCTGGGAGCCTGAAGGTTGTCCTGTTACTTTTAATGTAGTGCCTGAATCCGCAGAGATAAAAATAACGAATGTTGAACCGGTTGATAAAAACAAATATGATTTATCTGAAGGAGAATATACATATATAGTTACTTCTGACGGATATAAAGCCGAAACGAATACATTTACAATATCCTCTTATGAAGCGGAAAATCATATATTAAAAAATATCAACGTTTTTTTGAATAAGAAATCAAGTAATTCCGGTGGGGGAGGTTCTTTTCGAGCAGAAAGGGAAGAAGAAAATGAAGTAAAAAATGAAGAAAAAGTGATTGAGGAGGTTGAACAAGAATCAACAGCGAAGATTGAAAAATTATATGAAGAAACAACCTTTCAAGATGTGAAAATAGATGATTGGTATTATAATTCCGTAAAATATGTATATGAAAAAAATCTTATGCAGGGAACCGAAAAAGGTTTTGAACCTGACAATGAGATGACACGAGCTATGCTTGTCACTGTGCTTTACAGAATGGAAGATATAAAAGAAACATTATATGAAAATAAGTTTAATGATGTTTTAAAAGATGAATGGTATTCAGATGCTGTTATATGGGCTGCAAATAATAATATTGTGTCCGGAATAGCAGATGGAATATTTGCTGGTGATGAATATATAACACGAGAGCAGATGGCTGCTATGTTATATAGATATGCTAAGTTTAAAGGTATAGCTGTTGATGTTGATACTGAACTTTTGTCTTTTGAAGATAGCTCAGAGATAAGTCATTGGGCTGTTAATGCTTTGAAATGGGCAAGTGATACAAAAATAATAAATGGAACAAGTGATGTAACTGTTTCACCTAAAGAGACAGCGACAAGAGCTCAGGTGGCAACAATACTAATGAGATTTAGCGAGTGTTGTAAAGATGATAATGAATAAAAATAAATTAATTTCTATTATAGTTTATGTGATAATTTTAAGTGTTTTTTTATGCGGATGCAGTAGGCTCAAGAATAACTATATAGGGTCAGATACTATTCTTTCAGAATCTCAGGAAATTAAGAATAATGAAAAGGAAATCCTAAATGTTTTGTCTAAGGAAAAAGTGGATAACCTAGCAGAAGAATCCGAAAAGACTATTAGTATAAATGAGATTCTGGATAATAGTATTGCAAGTCCTGTAAAAGATAATAAGAACAAATGCAAGATTTCTGTGAGATGTGATTCTGTTCTTCATAATCTTAATAAACTGGATAAATCAAAACATTATTTAATTCCCCAAAATGGAATAATATATATGTCTGAGGAAGCAGAGTTTCAAGATGGTGAAAGTGCCTTCGATTTATTACTTCGAGAAATGAAAAATAATAAGATACATCTGGAATTTGAATACACTCCCCAATTTGAAAGCTCTTATGTAGAGGGAATAGGAAATCTTTATGAATTTGATTGTGGAGCTATGTCTGGATGGATTTATAAGGTAAATGGGGAAATTTCGCCTTGTGGATGCTCACAATATCTATTAAAAGATGATGATGTAATAGAGTGGATATATATGTGTGGAATGTAATAATAATTGTCGTAAATTAGTTTTAGTTATTAAATAAAATAATCCGCCGATGTATATAAAAATCGGCGGATTTTACATTTTATATTCTTGAATAAAGCTCGTTTAAACGGCGATATTTCGCTTTATCAATGCTGTCAAGCTGCTCTTTTGTTATTCTGTATCCCCAATTCCCCTCGGCTCTGCCAGGGGTGTTTATTCGTGTGTCAGAACCAAATTTGAGCAAATCCTGAATAGGCATAATAACCAGCCCGGCATGAGATGCAAGCATAGTACGGATTATAGCATCACAGCCATTTTCCCATTTTTCTTCTTTATGACCGCAATACTCAAGCATATTGCGTCTGGTTTTTTCATCAAGCTCCCAAAGATATCCAAGTAATGTATTGTTATCATGGGTTCCTGTATATGCCACACAATTCTTAGGGTAGTTATGAGGAAGATGAGTAGAATTATTGTCACCCATAAATGCATATTGGAAAACTTTCATTCCGGGGAAACCACTCATTTCAAGAAGTTTAACTACATCTTCGGTGATAAGTCCCAAATCTTCTGCAATAATCATTGTATCAGTTAAGCTATCTTTAATTGCATTAATCAGCTTCATGCCGGGACCTTTGACCATAATACCTTCTTTTGCTGTTTTTGCAGAAGAGGGTATTTCCCAAAAGGATTCAATAGCCCTGAAATGGTCAATTCGTATTCCATCAAACATAGTTGACATATGGGATATTCTATCTTTCCACCATCTAAAACCATCTTCTTCCATTGCTTTCCAGTCATATATGGGATTCCCCCAAAGCTGGCCGTCGGCGGAAAAATAATCAGGCGGAACCCCTGCAACAGTAACAGGTAAATTGTCTTCGCCAAGTTTAAAAAGATGTTTATCTGCCCACACATCGCTGCTATCAAGGTTTACATAAATAGGGATATCTCCAATAATTTTAATACCTTTGTTGTTGGCGTATTTTTTTATTTCCGTCCATTGTGAAAAAAATTCATATTGAATAAACTTCCACATAAATAGGTCTTCATCTTTATAATTCTCACTTTCCCATTTATACCATGGCTTATCGTCATTTTCGTTTTTAATCGCCATAAATTTACAAAAGTCCTCAATATAGGGGCTTTGAGCTACAAAGCTTTCAATATCTGATTTGTTGGTAGCTCGGTTTGCAGCAAGCTTTAAAATTGACAACCTCTCGTTATACAAACGTTCATATTCGCATACATAGGGTGTATATTGTTTTTGAGAATTAAGTTCGTCCTTTGTCAACAGTCCTTTGTTATAAAGAATTTCCAGACTAATAAAATATGGATTACCTGCAAAAGAGGAGGTGGATTTGTAGGGGGAATTACATTCATCCAACGGGCAAAACGGCAATACTTGCCAATAAGAGTAGCCGCAATCGGTCAAAAAATCAATAAATAATTTTCCCTGATGACCAAAGTCGCCAATGGAATAATCCCCAAACAAGGAGGATATATGCATCAAAACACCGCTTTTTCTTTCCAAGTAAATTACCTCCATTTTAATAAACAAAGATTATAAATATTGTATCACATATTAGATAGATTTTCAATGAAAAATTTGAATAAAAATAGCATTTTTTTTTTTTGATTATGGAAAGGTATCTTTTCCTTGACATAAATGTTCTTGTAATGTATAATTTTATTAAGAAAAGGAAGATACCATAAGGAGAGATTCTTTATGACGAAAAATTTACATAATGACCTTTATACTCTTATTTGCGAATTTGCAAGCGGTAAAAGTTCGCAGGCTTATAACTTTATGGGATGTCATAAAACAAAAAACGGATATGTTTTCAGAGTTTGGGCACCAAATGCAGCAAGCATTTTTGTTGTGGGGTCATTTAACAATTGGGATACATCTGCTTGCCCCATGCATAACATCGGTTATGGAGTATGGGAGGCGATAGTTAATGAAGCACAGATTTTTGATGAATATAAATACTATATTATAAAAAAGAATGGCACAGCTGTTTATAAAAGTGACCCATATGCATTTCATGCATGCACGCGTCCTGAAAATGCATCAAAAGTCTATGATTTAGATGGGTTTAAATGGACAGACTCGGAATATTGCAGCAAACGGGCAAAGAAGGATATCACAAAAGAACCTATGAATATTTATGAGGTGCATCTGGGTTCGTGGCTTCAGCATGAAGACGGTAATTTTTTGTCTTATACCGATATTGCAGACAAGCTTGTTAAATATGTTAAAAGTATGAATTACACACATGTGGAGCTTTTGCCTATAAGCGAATATCCATATGATCCATCATGGGGATATCAGGTGACAGGTTATTATGCCCCAACTTCACGATACGGGACTCCAAAGGATTTTATGAGGCTTGTTGATAAATTCCATGCTGCAGGCATAGGTGTAATTTTGGATTGGGTAGGTGCACATTTTCCTAAAGATGAGAACGGATTATACGAATTTGATGGCAGTTGTTTGTATGAATCAAGCGACCCGCTTAGAAATGAACATCCGGACTGGAAGACTCGAATTTTTGATTATTCAAGATACGAGGTTAGGTCATTTTTAATATCAAATGTGGTATATTGGCTTGATAAGTATCATATTGATGGTATTCGGGTAGATGCAGTTGCGTCAATGCTTTATCTGGATTATGGCAGACAAAATGGGCAGTGGCGTCCCAATCAATACGGAGGAAATATCAACCTTGATGCTGTAGATTTTCTTCGGGATATGAACCGTGCTGCGTTTAAATTTAATCCATCTGTGATTATGGTAGCTGAAGAATCTACAGCCTTTCCTATGGTGACGAAGCCCGGTTATGATGGCGGTCTCGGATTTAATTTTAAATGGAATATGGGTTGGATGAATGATATGCTTGGTTATATGTCATCAGACCCGCTTTTTAGAAAAGGCAGACAAAATGACCTGACATTTTCGCTGACATATGCTTTTTCAGAAAACTTTATTTTGCCATTGTCTCACGACGAAGTTGTTCATGGTAAAGCCTCGATGATTGGCAAAATGCCTGGAACTTATGAGGAAAAATTTGCAAATCTGCGGGCTTTTTATGGTTATATGATGGCTCATCCGGGGAAAAAACTTAATTTTATGGGCAATGAATTTGCCCAATTTATTGAATGGAATTATAAAAAGCCTCTCGAATGGTTTATGCTTGAGTATGACAAGCACAAAGAAATGAAAAAATACGTCAAAGATTTGAATGCTTTTTATCTTAATAATGAACCTTTTTGGGAAAATGACACAGACTGGACAGGTTTTCAGTGGATTGCTCATGATGACCATGACCAAAGCGTTATTTCCTTTATTCGAAGAGATGATAAAGGCAGAGAAATAGTAATTGTATGTAATTTTTGCCCTGTTATGAGAAAAAATTATCAAATAGGAGTGCCGGAGGAAGGAGAGTATAAAGCCGTGCTCTCAAGTGACAGCTCTAAATATGGCGGAACAGGAACTCGTCTTATAAGACGTAAAACAAAGAAAATTCCTATGCACGGATTTAAGCAGTCGATTTCTTTAACTCTTCCGCCGCTTTCTACGGTGTATTACACAAATGTAGTTAATAAATAATATAAAAACATATATTATAATATGTACTAAAAGGGGGCTATCCTTATGTTAGACAGAAGAAAAAAATGTATTGCTATGCTGCTTGCAGGTGGGCAGGGAAGTAGGTTGTTGGTGCTTACCGACAAAACGGCCAAGCCGGCAGTACCTTTCGGAGGTAAATATCGAATTATAGATTTTCCTCTTTCTAACTGTGTCAATTCAGGAATAGATACAGTTGGTATTCTGACTCAGTATCAGCCTCTAGAGTTAAACGATTACATTGGTAATGGTCAGCCCTGGGGACTTAACAGAAATTTTGGCGGTGTGCACATTTTACCGCCATATGCTCAATCCAAAAAAATGGAGTGGTATAAAGGAACCGCAAATGCAATATACCAAAACCTTCATTTTATTAAAAATTATAACCCGGAGCATGTAATAATTCTGTCGGGAGACCATATATACAAGATGGACTATTCAAAGTTACTTAAGTTTCACATTGAAAACGATGCAGAATGTACCATTGCTGTTCGTACCGTACCTATTGAAGAGGCCAGTCGATTTGGTATTATGAATGCTAATCCAGATGGCTCAATCTATGAATTTGAGGAAAAACCCAAAAACCCAAAGAGTAATTTGGCATCTATGGGGGTTTATATCTTTAAAAGTGATATTCTATACGAATATCTAATTGCAGATGAAGCAGATAAAAATTCGGATAATGATTTTGGTAAAAATATTATTCCAGCCCTTTTGAATGACCAAAGAAGATTATTTGCGTACAAATTTGAAGGCTACTGGAAGGATGTTGGTACACTTCATAGCTTATGGGAAGCTAATATGGAGCTTTTGGATGGAACTTTCAATATTCGGGATAAAGTGTTCAAAACCTATGCACGAAATTATGCCAAACCACCCAGTTATATTGCTAAAGACAGCAAAATTAAAAATTCCTTTGTTGCTGAAGGTTGTTCGGTTAAGGGCAAAATAAGTCACTCTATTGTATCCACCGGATGCACTATTGAAGAAGGCGTTGAAATATACGATAGTGTTATTATGCCTGAGGCTGTTATAAAAAAAGGCGCAGTTATTAAGTATGCGATTATAGGTGAGGGTGCAGTTATTGATGAAAACACAAGAGTTGGCGATGACCACGTCTTTTATGACAAAGAAGAATGGGGAATCAGTGTTGTTGGCAAAGGTAAGCATGTGCCAAAAAATACTGCCATAAAGCCAAACGAGATTGTGTGAGAGGAGAAGTATGGTTATGAAAAGACTATCGGGTATCATTTTTTCAAATATTTATGATGACGCATTAGGAGATCTTACAGCCAACCGAACAGTAGCTTCTTTGCCCTTTGGCGGAAGATACAGACAAATAGATTATGTTTTATCCAATATGGTAAATTCGGGAATTACTTCTGTTGGAGTTATTACAAAATATAATTATGAGTCTCTTATGGACCATCTTGGCTCATGTGAAGAGTGGGATCTTAACCGAAAAACCGGTGGATTGTTTATTATTCCTCCGTTTGCATCAGGAAAATCTGAGGTGTATCACGGTAAATTAGAGGCACTTCATACAGCTCTTAACTTTTTAAACACCCAAAAGAGTGAATATATTGTGCTTTCTGATACAATAACTATTTGTAACATAGACTATCAAAAGGTGCTTGCAGGGCATATTGCATCAGGTGATGATATAACTGCTGTTGTTTCGGCTAAAAAAGAGAGTGGCATTAACTATCCAGTAGTTTTTGAAGCAAATAATGATAGCAGCGCCAAAACTATTAATATAAACTGTGAAGCAAAAGATAACTCGTATGTTGGACTTGGCATGTTTATTATGAAGAGAGAAGCTCTTATAGATGTAGTCACAGAATGTGTTTCAGCAGGTCATTATCACTTTGAAAAAGACTTTTTGCAGAAGTTTTTAAACGAGAATAAAATATCGATTAATTTATATGAATATGAAGGTGTTGTGCTTAGAAATCGAAATATAGCAGCTTATCTTAAAAATAATATAAAGCTTATTGATGAAGAAGTTCATAAGGGGCTATATAAGTCATCAGCACCTATCTATACAAAGGTTCGCGATGAGATACCTACATATTATGGAGATAATTCTGTGGTTAATGAATGTATTATCGCTGATGGTTGCAAAATTTATGGAGAACTTAAAAATTCTGTTTTATTCCGAGATGTAACTATTGAGGAAGGAGCACAGGTTATTGGCTCTGTTGTGATGCAAGGAACCAAAATAAAAAAGGGTGCTTATATAGAAAATGCTATAATAGACAAGAATGTAACAATAACAGAGGGAGCACGACTTTTAGGTGCTAAGACTAGTCCTGTTATCATAAAGAAAGGTGAGACAATATGAAGATACTTTATGCCGCAAGCGAGGCTGCGCCTTATGTAAAAAGTGGCGGTCTTGGTGATGTTGCGCAGGCACTTCCTGCGGCTCTAGCTAAGGAAAAAGATGTTGAGGTAAGTGTATTTATACCATATTATAAATCTATTAAAGATAACCCTGATATCAAGGTTGAGTTTGTCAAAAATTTTAGTGTTTGTGTTGCATGGCGCAGAGAATATGTAGGTATTTTCAAAGCTGTAAGCAGGAGCAAAAAATTAAACTATTATTTTGTTGACAATGAACATTATTTTTATCGTGATGGTATTTACGGTCACTATGATGATGGCGAAAGATTTACATTTTTCTCGTTGGCAATTTTAGAAGCTATGCGTCAAATGGATTATTTCCCTGATATAATCCATTGTAACGACTGGCAAACAGCTCTTATTCCGATGCTTAAAAAAGCTTTGTATAATGGTGTTTATGACAACGCTAGAACTGTGTTTACCATTCATAATATCGAATATCAAGGTAAGATGCCAAATGAATTTATGCAGGATATTATTGGTGTTGACGAGTACTATAGAAATGTTTTAACCTATGACAACTGCATTAATTTCATGAAAAGTGCTATAGTTATGGCGGATAAGATAACAACTGTGTCCAGAACATATTCCCACGAAATTCGACATGCGTATTTTGCACACGGATTGCAGGATATTTTAAAAGAGAACGAATATAAAATTGTAGGTATTGTCAACGGTATTAATACTGATTTGTATAATCCTGTAAAGGATTCACTTATTTTTGAAAACTATTCTGCAGGAGACCTTTCAGGCAAGGCGAAAAATAAGGCTGAACTTCAGAAGATGCTTGGTCTTTCAGTTTCACCCGATGTGCCTATGATAGCAATGATTTCCAGATTGGTAAGTCATAAGGGGTTAGACCTTGTGGAATATGTTATGAATGAGCTTATGCAAAGGAACTTACAGTTTGTAGTCATAGGAACGGGCGATTCAAAATATGAGGATATGTTTAATTTTAATGCCTATACTCATAGTGATAAAATGTCTGCGAATATTACTTTTAACCCGGAACTTGCTAATAAGCTTTATGCGGCAGCGGATATGTTCCTGATGCCGTCTAAAAGTGAGCCTTGTGGTCTTTCACAGCTTATTGCAATGCGATACGGAACTGTGCCTATTGTTCGTGAAACCGGGGGACTTGTTGACACAGTGCCACCGTTAAATATTGAAACTTTAGAGGGTAAAGGGTTTACTTTTAAGGGCTATAATGCCCACGATATGCTTGGTGCAATTGACCGGTGTATTGATTTTTACGAAAACCGCGAAAAATGGGACAAGCATGTTAAGAAACTTATTAAATATAACAGCGGTTGGAAGAACTCAGTAAGTGAGTATTTAAATCTATATAATGAATTAGCAAAATAGGAGAAGAGAATGGAAAAGAAAACAACTACAGTATCAACAAAGAAAAAAACAACTTCTGTTTCAAAGAAACCAAAAACAGAAGCAGTATCAAAGAAAATTACAAAGAATAATACTAATATTCAGATGCTTTCTAGCGCATGTGAAAGACTTTTTGGTTGCGATATTAAAGAAGCTACATCACAACAGATGTATAAATCTCTTTGCAGTGTTGTTCGGGAACTTCTAGCTGCAAAGAGAAAGAAGTTTCATGATAAATACCGTAAAAATGGCGACAAACAGGTTTATTATATGTCAATGGAATTTTTGGTAGGCACATCACTTCGAAACAATCTATATAACCTTGGGGTTGAAGAAGATTTTGCCAAAGCAGTGAAAGAGTGTGGTTTCAATATTCAAGATATGTATGATATGGAGCCGGATGCAGGCCTTGGAAACGGTGGTCTTGGACGACTTGCATCTTGTTATCTTGATTCAATGACAAGTGTAGGACTTCCCGGAACAGGATTTTCTATTCGCTATGAATTTGGCATTTTCAAACAGAAAATAGTTGATGGATGGCAGATGGAATTTCCTGATGACTGGCTTAGCATGGGTGATGTATGGCTTAATCCCAGAGAAGACGAAGCTGTTGAAGTAAAGTTTGGCGGCGAAGTTAATGGTTGGGATGATAATGGTAAGTTTAAGGTTGCACATACAAATTATAATTCTGTTATTGCTGTGCCTTATGATATGTATATTTCAGGTTATGACACAGGGGCTGTTAACAAACTGGTTCTTTGGAGTGCAAAATCTGCAAATCGTTTTGATATGGCTGCTTTTTCTCGTGGTGATTATGCAAAATCACTTGAAGAGAATACTATGGCAGAGGTTATTTCAAAGGTTCTTTACCCTGCCGATGATCATATTGCAGGAAAAATCCTGAGACTAAAGCAACAGTATTTGCTTGTATCTGCTTCACTTCAAAGTATTATAAATAGCCACTTAAAGCGTTATGGTACACTTGATAACCTTTCTGAAAAAATTGCTATTCACATTAATGATACACATCCTGCTCTTTGTGTGCCTGAACTTATGCGAATACTTGTGGATGAATATGATTATGGTTGGGATGATGCATGGAAAATTACATGCGACACATTGACTTATACAAACCATACTGTTATGAGCGAGGCTCTTGAACGCTGGAATGAAAATCTGTTCAAAGAACAATTGCCCAGAATTCATCAGATTGTATGCGAGATTAACCGTCGTCTGGTTGCTCAGCTTCATGTTATTTATCCGGGCGATATTGCAAAGATTGATTATATGGCAGTTATTGCTAACGGAGAAGTTCGTATGGCTAATCTTTGCCTTGCTGCTTGTCACAAGGTAAACGGTGTTTCAAAGCTTCATAGTGATATTCTAAAAACGGGTATTTTCCATGATTATTATAATATCGCTAATGATAAGTTCACAAATGTAACCAATGGTATAGCATACAGAAGATGGCTTTGTCAGTCTAATCCTGAACTTACTGGATACCTGACAGAATTAATCGGTGATGGTTTTAAGCACGACAGCACCGAGCTTGAAAAGCTTTTGAAATATGCTGATGACGAAAAAGTATTAAATAAGCTTTCTGAAATTAAGCATAGTAACAAAGTTCGCCTTGCAAATTATATTGCTGAGGTAAATGGTATTAATGTTGACCCTGATTCTATATTTGATATTCAAGTTAAGCGTCTTCATGAATATAAGCGTCAGCTTTTAAACGTGCTCCACATTTTATACCTTTACAATAAAATTAAAAATAATCCAAAAGGTGATTATGTTCCAAGGACATTCATATTTGCAGCAAAGGCATCAGCGGGTTATGTTATGGCGAAACAAATTATTCGTCTGATTGTTGCCGTATCTGATATGATTAACTCTGATCCTGAGGTTCGTGATAAGATTAAGGTTGTATTTATTGAAGATTACAAGGTTTCTCTTGCTGAGATTATAATTCCTGCAGCAGATATATCTGAACAAATTTCTATTGCCGGCAAAGAAGCATCAGGAACAGGTAATATGAAGCTTATGATTAACGGCGCTGTCACTTTAGGAACATTAGACGGTGCTAATGTTGAAATCCATGAGCAGGTAGGGGACGAAAATATGTTCCTATTTGGTCTTCATGCAGATGAGGTGGAGGAACTTTGGAGAAAGGGCTATCGTCCTACTGATTACTTGGACAATAATCCAGAACTTAAAGCTGTTATTGATATGCTCACATCAGGCGTTTTAGGAGTTAAGTTTGATGATATCAAACGTTCTCTCCTTACAAATGATTTTGGCGTTGCAGACGGTTATATGATTTTGGCTGACTTCGCTGATTATGTAAGAGCTCATGAGGATGCTGAAAAAGCATATCGCTCAAAGCTTGATTTTGCGCGTATGTCTTTGGTTAATATTGCAAAGTCAGGAATTTTCTCATCAGACAGAGCAATTAAAGAATATGCGGATAACATTTGGAATATGAAATATTAAAGTATTGGCATAAGGGGGAAACCTCTTATGCCTGAATATTTGTTAAGCGGTGAAAATAATGCGAATTTTATATAATAGCAAAAATGAATATTATAAAGCCCCATTTGGTTGCTTAAGACAGGATGAATTATGCACATTGCGCATTAAAGTTCCAATTAGCTGTCAGACCGAGTCGGTCAGTCTTTGTATTAGCTCCGAAAGTGGTTTTAAAATGACTGTTCCCTTTAGCCTTGAGGCAATAGACGGTGATTATGAGGTATATATTACCAAATTTTCACTTTTTGCTTGCGATCTTTACTTTTATTATTTTAATATAACCACGAAAAACGAATCTTTTCATTTGTTTAAACAAGGGGATGATACAAATATTGCCGTTGGTGATTTATGGCAGCTTACTTGTTTTGATAAGAATTATGATACACCTAATGACTTTAAAGGCAGGGTTATGTATCAGATTTTTCCTGATAGATTTGCAAAAGCAGGTGAAGTTGACCCAAAAGGGAAGCTTATGCCATATGAATTGCATAATGATGAGAATGACACACCGGTATATTTGCCTAACGAGAATGGTAGGATAACCAATAGTGATTTCTTTGGTGGAAACTTAATGGGAGTAATCGAAAAACTTCCATATTTAAAAATTATGGGAGTAGGCATTATATACCTTAATCCTATTTTTATGGCATATTCAAACCATCGTTATGATACAGCGGATTATAAAAAAATTGACCCGCTTCTTGGAACAGAGAATGACTTTAAGACTTTGTGCGAAAAAGCACATAAGCTTGATATAAAAATTATTCTTGACGGTGTATTTTCTCATACAGGCAGTAACAGTATTTATTTTGATGCAGAAGGGATTTTTGGTAATGGTGCTGTTAGCAATCCTGATTCTCCTTACAGAGAATGGTTTCAGTTTGTCGAGTATCCCCACAAATACACTTCCTGGTGGGGAATTGATACATTACCCTGTGTTAATGAATTAAACCAGAGTTATATGGATTATATAATACACGCAGAGGATAGCGTGATTTGTCATTGGTTAAACCTTGGTGCAGATGGTTTTCGTCTTGATGTGGCCGATGAACTCCCTGATGAGTTTATTGCAGCTTTTCATAAGAAATTAAAAGAAGTCAATCCTGATGCAATCCTTTTAGGTGAGGTGTGGGAGGATGCCTCTAATAAAATAAGCTACAGCAGACGTAGAAAGTATTTTTCAAATACAGAATTGGACTCGGTAATGAATTATCCGTTTAAGGAGGCAATTTTGGGATTTGTAACAGGTAAAATTACTGGTAAAGCCTTTGCTGACAGTATAATGACTATTGTAGAAAATTATCCTCGTCCGGTCATAGATTGTTTAATGAATTTGCTTTCAACCCATGATACACCAAGAATTATTACAGCGCTCTCCGGAAAGGGCGAGGGTATGAGTAAGACCGAAAAAGCGAAATTCAAATTATCCGGTGCAGAGCTTGACAGAGCTTTGTCACTGACTAAAGTTTCAGCACTTTTGCAGTTTACTCTTCCTGGAAATCCGTCTATTTACTATGGTGATGAAATAGGAATGGAAGGTTTTGAAGACCCATTAAACAGATGCTTTTATCAGTGGGAGAACCAAAATACTTGTCTGCAAAACTTTTATAGGGAATTAGCTTTTTTAAAGAATGAAAACAAAGCCATTAAATGTGGTGATATTGTTTTTCGTGAAGTGGGAGAGAATTTTATAAAGTATGCTCGCAAAAGCCAAAATGAAATTGTATATATAGATGTTTCACGTGGTGATAAGCTTGAACATTGTGGTAAAACCTTATTGGAGGTTTCGACCGGTGATATTTGTGCAAGGATATATGCTTAAAAATATATAATTAAATAAATTATTCTAAAACAAAAATTACTCTCATATATTGAAAATAGAAACAATATATGGGAGTGATTTCATGCAGAGGTCAATTGAAGACCGAACTATTGAGCTTGCAAATTACATACTGGAAAATAAATGCACTGTCCGCAAGGCTGCTAAGCAATTCGGCATTTCTAAATCTACCGTACATAAAGACGTAACAGAAAGATTGAGAAAAATCAATGAGGGCCTTGCAGACAAAATAAAAATTATTTTAAACGAAAATAAATCAGAAAGACACATAAGAGGAGGTATTGCAACAAAAAATAAGTATTTACAGATAGGAAAATAGATATATTAAAAGAATAAAATATATAATTGAAAACTCTCGTTTAATTTGTTGACATCACAAAAAAAATAATATATAATTAGTACAAGAAAACATTTGAAAAAAACGGAGGGTAAATGAAATGGATTTAAAAGGTTCAAAAACTGAAAAAAATTTGTGGGAAGCATTTGCAGGAGAAAGTCAGGCAAGAAATAAATATACATATTTTGCTTCAGTTGCAAAAAAAGAAGGTTATCAGCAGATTGCTGCTATTTTTGAGGAAACAGCAGCTAACGAAAAAGAGCATGCTAAGCTTTGGTTTAAAGCTTTAGGAGAACTTAGTGATACAGCCCAAAATCTTCTTCATGCTGCAGAAGGCGAAAATTATGAATGGACAGATATGTATGACCGTTTTGCTAAAGAAGCAGAAGAGGAAGGGTTTACAGAACTTGCTGCTAAATTTAAAATGGTTGCTAAAATCGAAAAGACTCACGAAGAGCGTTATCGCAAACTGTTAAATAATGTTGAAATGAAGGCTGTTTTTGAAAAGTCTGATTCGATTATGTGGGAGTGTCGCAACTGCGGACATCTTGTTATCAGCAAAAAAGCACCGGAACTTTGTCCTGTATGTGCTCATCCGCAAAGCTTCTTTGAAGTAAGAAAAGAGAATTATTAAAAAATATAAAAGACGG
>JAZSOT010000001.1:0-34955 GCA_045537065.1 Clostridia bacterium
AAAAGGTCCGCCGTGAACAATTGCTGGAGTTCCCTCCAAGGTCTGAACAAGATTTGGCTTTATGGCATCCTTTAAAAGTGCACACATAGCACCTGCCGCCTTCAGGTCACCTGCTGTTACGGGCTTATTCTCATAGGTATAGCCAACAATTAATCTTGAAAGCCTTTCTTTAAGGTCTGTTATATCAGATGCAAGACATAGAACCGCCATAACCTCTGATGCAACTGTTATATCATATCCGTCTTCACGGGGAACACCGTTTACTCTTCCACCAAGACCGTCTGTTACATAACGGAGCTGTCTGTCGTTCATATCAACGCATCTTTTCCAGGTTATTCTTCTTGGGTCAATGCCAAGGGTATTTCCCTGATAAATATGGTTATCAAGCATTGCGGCAAGAAGATTGTTTGCCGCACCGATAGCGTGAAAATCACCCGTGAAATGTAGATTTATATCCTCCATAGGCACAACCTGAGCATATCCTCCCCCTGCAGCACCGCCTTTTATACCGAATACAGGACCAAGTGACGGCTCACGAAGAGCTGTTACCACGTTTTTTCCGATTTTCTTAAGACCGTCCGCAAGACCTATGCTTGTTGTGGTTTTCCCCTCTCCTGCAGGAGTTGGTGTTATGGCAGTTACAAGTATCAGCTTTCCGTCTTCCTCTTTACTTTCATTTAAAAGTGAAAGGGAGATTTTTGCCTTATAATTTCCATACTGCTCCAAATATTTTTCATCAATTCCGGCAACCTCTGCAATTTCTTTTATATTTTTAAGCTTTGCTTCCTGTGCTATCTGAATGTCTGTTTTCATTTTCTAACACCTTCTCATATTTTTTAGAATAAAGGGGGAGAAAACTCCCCCCTATGTATTGCTTATTTATAATACTCTACTGCTGATTCAAAGAGCTTCATATCATATTCACCGGGGACATTCTTATAAAGATTTTTATCCCATCTTTCGGAGTGTCCCATTTTACCAAAGACTCTTCCGTCTGGTGAACAGATACCCTCAACTGCATAGATAGAGCCGTTTGGATTATACTGAATTTCATAAGTTGGCTTATCTTCAAAATCAACATACTGTGTGATAATCTGTCCATTTTCAGCTAAAGCCTTAACCTGTGCCTCATCTGCTAAAAATCTTCCCTCACCGTGAGAAATCGGAACGGAGAACACATCCCCAACCGAAACCTTTGAAAGCCACGGAGAATTTGTTGATGCAACTCTTGTTCTTACAATCTTTGACTGGTGTCTTGCGATTGTATTGAATGTTAAGGTCGGGCAATTTTCGTCTGTGTCGATAATCTTTCCGTATGGCACAAGACCAAGCTTTATAAGTGCCTGGAAACCGTTACAAATACCGCCCATAAGTCCGTCTCTCTCATCAAGAAGTGCTGACACCTTTTCCTTGATAGCTTCATTTCTGAAGAAAGCTGTTATAAATTTACCTGAACCGTCAGGCTCGTCACCGCCTGAGAAACCGCCGGGAATAAAGATAATCTGCGAATTTTCAATCTTTTCAGCAAACTTTTCTGCACTTTCCTTAATGCCCTCCGCAGATAAGTTGTTGATAACAAAGATTTCCGCCTTTGCTCCTGCTCTCTCAAATGCTTTCGCTGAGTCATATTCACAGTTTGTTCCAGGGAACACGGGGATTATAACTCTTGGCTTTGCAATAGCTGTCTTTCTCACAAGGCTTGATTTCTTAGTGTAATCAAGGCTTGGAATTTCCTTTTTCTCTTGTTCAACATTAAATTTATAAACCTTTTCAAGCTTTTCTTCATATACCTTTGAAATATCTTTAAGAGCAAGGCTTTCACCCTTATAAGAAACAGAATCAATTCCTGATGTGTAGCCAAGAAGCTCTCCGCCCTCAACATCGTCTGTTAATTCTACAACGAATGACCCGTAGAGATAGCCAAACAGGTCTTTCATTGAGAGCTTATCTGAAAATTCAAAGCCAACACCGTTACCCATACACATTTTGAGGATGGCTTCCATAACACCGCCATATGTAAGTGTATATGCACTTACTGCTTTCTTACTCCTTAAGAGCTTTGAAACAAAGTCGAATACTCTCTTCTGTGACTCTGGTGTTGGGATGCCGTTTTCATCATAATCGGGCTTAATCAATACAACTTTATTTCCTGCTTCCTTAAATTCAGGAGATACAACATTTTCTGCATCTTCTGTTGTTACTGCAAAGGATACAAGTGTTGGAGGAACATCAATATTTTCAAAGCTTCCGCTCATTGAGTCCTTACCGCCTATTGAGCCGATTTCATAATCCTTCTGTGCTTTGAATGCACCAAGAAGTGCTGAGAACGGTTTCCCCCATCTTTCTTTATCTTTCATTGGCTTTTCAAAATATTCCTGGAAAGTTAAATAAACATCCTTAAATTCTGCCCCCTGTGCAATAAGCTTGGAAACAGATTCAACCACTGCAAGATACGCTCCGTGATAAGGGCTCTTTTCCATAATGAAAGGATTATAACCCCAAGCCATAAGCGAACAGGTATCTGCATATCTTTCGGGGTCGGAAATTTTGTTTGCCATTGCCTGAATTGGAGTGAGCTGATGCTTTCCGCCAAATGGCATAAGCACAGTTCCTGCACCGATGGTTGAGTCAAAGCGTTCAGATAAACCTCTTCTTGAACAAACATTAAGGTCATCTGCAAGTGCCATAACTCCCTCATTAAAGCTCTTCGGAAGTTCTTTTTCAAAGCTTTCAGCCTTACCTGCCTTAACAGAAATATGCTTTTCTGCACCGTTTGAATTTAAGAACTCACGGCTTATATCAACGATTTTCTTGCCGTTCCAGTTCATAACAAGGCGTTTTTCCTCTGTTACCTCAGCAACAATGGTAGCCTCTAAGTTTTCTTCCTTTGCAAGGGCGATAAATTTATCGGCATCCTTCTTTTCAACAACAACAGCCATTCTTTCCTGAGATTCGGAAATTGCAAGCTCTGTTCCGTCAAGACCGTCATATTTTTTCGGCACTTTGTCAAGGTTGATTAAAAGTCCGTCTGCAAGTTCGCCCACAGCAACGGAAACACCGCCTGCACCGAAGTCGTTACAACGCTTGATAAGAGTTGATGCAGCCTTATTTCTAAATAGTCTCTGGAGCTTTCTTTCTTCAGGTGCATTACCCTTTTGAACCTCCGCTCCGCAATTTTCAAGTGAATCAAGCTTGTGAGCCTTTGATGAGCCTGTTGCACCGCCGCAGCCGTCACGGCCTGTTTTTCCGCCGAGAAGAATAACAACATCCCCAGCCTCCGGACATTCTCTGCGGACATTTTCTTCGGGAGCAGCACCAACAACGGCACCGATTTCCATTCTTTTTGCAACATATCCGTCGTGATAAATCTCATCAACCATACCTGTTGCAAGACCTATCTGGTTACCATATGATGAATAACCGTTTGCGGCAGTTGTTACGATTTTTCTCTGGGGGAGCTTTCCTTCCATTGTTTCAGAAACAGGTGTTAACGGGTTTCCCGCACCTGTTACACGCATAGCTGCATAAACATATGCTCTTCCTGAAAGCGGGTCACGGATGGCACCGCCGATACAGGTTGCCGCACCGCCGAATGGCTCAATTTCTGTTGGGTGGTTGTGGGTTTCGTTTTTAAATAAAAGAAGCCACTTTTCTGTCTTTCCGTCAATTTTAACGTCCACCTTAACGGTACAAGCATTTATTTCTTCGCTTTCATCAAGCTTTGTGAGTTTATTTTCTTTCTTTAAATATCTTACTGCAAGAGTTGCAATATCCATAAGATTTATTGGCTTTGTTCTTTTAAGCTCTTCTCTTGTTTTGAGATAATCCTTATATGCCGCCTCAATTTCTGCGTCCTCAAATTCTGCATCATCAATTGTGGTTAAGAATGTTGTGTGACGGCAATGGTCTGACCAATATGTGTCTATCATTTTTATTTCTGTTATTGTTGGATTTCTCTTTTCGCTTATAAAATAGCTCTGGCAGAACTTAATATCATCAAGGTCCATTGCAAGACCATTATCGTCAATAAAGCCTTTGAGACCAGCCTCATCAAGGTCAATAAATCCGTCTAAGGTTTTAACCTCTGTTGGGATTTCATATTCCTGCTTTAGGGTTTCCTTTTCCTCAAGTGATGCTTCTCTTGTTTCAACAGGGTTGATAACATATTTCTTGATTTCCGTAAGCTCTTCATCTGTTAATTCCCCGTCTATAAGATAAACCTTTGCACTCTTAACAGTTGGACGGTCGCCCTGAGATATAATCTGGATACACTCTTCTGCAGATGCTGCTCTCTGGTCGAACTGACCTGGAAGTGGCTCAACTGCAAAGGCATAATCTGAATCAGTTGGCATTTTATCATAAACTTTGTCCAGCTGAGGCTCTGAAAAAACAGTTTTCACTGCATAGCTGAATAATTCTTCGCTGATATTTTCTGCATCATATCTGTTTAATATTCTTAAATTCTTTATGCCTTTTATGCCTACAAGCTTTGTAAGGTCGCCCATTAAGCCTTTGGCTTCAAAAGCAAGCTCTTCCTTTTTTTCAACATAGACTCTGAATACCATTTTCTACACCTCCGCCTTTAATGCTTTTTGTCCTATATCAGTTCTATAATACTGATTTTCAAAATGGATTGTTTCCACTCTCTTATATGCGTTTTTAATTGCACAGCCAAGGCAATTTCCGATTGCGGTTACGCCTAAAACTCTGCCCCCTGCAGTTTTCAAAACTCCGTTATCAAGCTTTGCCCCTGCCACATAAACGCCCTCATCACCATCATTATATGTAATTGGGAAGCCTGTTTCATAGCTTTCAGGATAGCCGTTTGATGCCATAACAACACAACAACAGGCTTTATCTGAAAACTTAACCTGCTCCTCTTTAAGCTCGCCTTTCTGAACGCTTATCATAATATCAAGAAGGTCTGTTTCAAGAAGAGGAAGAACAACCTGAGTTTCAGGGTCACCAAAACGGCAGTTATATTCAATAACCTTTGGACCGTCCTTTGTGAGCATAAGTCCGAAATAGAGACAGCCTTTAAAGCATCTGCCCTCTTTTTTCATTGCTTCAATTGTTGGAATAAAGATTTTTTCCATACATTCTTTGGCAACTTCTTCTGTGTAATAAGGGTTTGGAGCAATAGTTCCCATACCGCCTGTATTTTTGCCCTCATCACCCACTTTTGCTCTTTTGTGGTCCATTGAAGAAATCATTGGAACAACGATATTTCCGTCTGTGAATGAAAGAACAGAAACCTCAGGTCCCTCTAAAAATTCTTCAATAACAATGTTTGAGCCGCTTTCGCCAAATACCTTATCTTCCATCATCATTTTAACGGCATCCTTTGCTTCTTCACGGGTGAGGGCAATTATAACCCCTTTTCCGAGAGCAAGACCGTCTGCCTTAATAACTGTTGGAATTGGTGCATCATCAAGATAGGAAAGTGCATCTTCCATATTTTTAAACACTTCATATTTTGCCGTTGGAATATTATATTTTTTCATAAGGTCTTTTGAGAAAACCTTACTTCCCTCAATTATAGCCGCTTTTTTATCAGGGCCGAAGCAGGGAATCCCTGCCTCCTCCAATTTGTCAACCGCACCAAGCACAAGTGGGTCATCGGGAGCGACAACTGCAAAGTCAATTTTGTTTTCGGTTGCAAAAGCAACTATTTTTTCAATTTCCTTTGCACCGATAGGAACAAGCTCTGCATCATTTGCCATTCCGCCGTTTCCAGGGAGTGCATATATCTTTTCAACGTTCTTGTTTTCTTTTATTTTCTTTATAATGGCGTGTTCTCTGCCGCCACCGCCTACTACCATTATTTTCATATGGCATTCTCCTTAATTATTCGTAGATTGGGAATTTCTTTGTGAGTTCTTCAACCTCTTTTTTAACTGCATCCTTATTGCCTTCAAAATCTTCTGCAATTTTCTTCATCCAGCCTGCAATCTTTATCATTTCTTCTTCCTTAAAGCCACGAGAGGTTACAGCAGGTGTTCCCACTCTGATACCGCTTGTTACGAACGGACTTTCAGGGTCGTTTGGAATTGCATTTTTGTTAACTGTGATATTAACCTCGTCAAGTCTTCTTTCAAATTCTTTACCTGTTAAACCGAAAGGTCTAAGGTCTATAAGCATAAGATGGTTGTCTGTGCCCCCTGATACGATTTTGAAGCCTGCCGCAATAAGCTCTTCTGATAAAAGCTTTGCATTCTTTGCAACCTGAATCTGGTATTCCTTAAATTCATCAGTAAGTGCTTCGCCGAGTGCAACTGCCTTTGCCGCAATTATGTGCATCAAAGGTCCACCCTGAGTTCCTGGGAATACTGCCTTGTCAATTGCTTTTGCAAGGCTTTCCTTACAAAGGATAAGTCCGCCTCTTGGACCTCTTAAGGTTTTGTGGGTTGTGGTTGTTACAACATCTGCATAAGGAACAGGGTTTGGATGAACTCCTGCCGCAACAAGTCCTGCAATGTGAGCCATATCAACCATAAAATATGCTCCAACCTTATCTGCAATTTCTCTTACTCTTTTGAAATCAATAATTCTTGAATATGCACTTGCACCTGCCAAAATTAGCTTTGGTTTGCACTCTAAAGCTATTCTTTCCATTTCATCATAATCTATCTGCTCTGTTTCGCCGCTTAGTTCATAAGGAACAATGTTGAAATATTTACCTGAAATGTTAACAGGTGAACCGTGTGATAAATGTCCGCCATGTGCAAGGCTCATACCCATAACAGTATCCCCCGGCTGCAAAAGTGCAAAAAATGTTGCAAGGTTTGCATTTGCACCGCTGTGTGGCTGAACATTTGCATGCTCTGCTCCGAAAAGCTTCTTTGCTCTCTCTCTTGCGATGTCTTCAACTATATCAACCTTTGCGCATCCGCCGTAGTATCTCTTTCCGGGATAGCCCTCTGCATATTTATTTGTTAAAACGCTTCCTGCCGCAAGCAAAACTGCCTTTGAAACAATATTCTCACTTGCTATAAGCTCGATATTTCCCTGCTGTCTTTTAAGCTCTTCGTCACAGGCAGAGAAAACCTCATTATCAAAATTCTTTAAATCTTCAAAATATTTCATATCACTTAACTCCTTAAATTTTAGTGGTGGAAAAGACGCATCTTTGTGAACGCCATTGCCATATTATATTTATTACATACCTCGATAACGTTGTCATCCCTTATTGAACCGCCCGGCTCTGCAATATAGCTTACACCGCTTCTCTTTGCTCTTTCGATGTTATCACCGAATGGGAAGAATGCATCACTTCCGAGGGCAACTCCTGTTATTGAATCAAGATATGCTCTTTTTTCTTCTTTTGTAAATTCTTCAGGTTTTTGTGAGAAGAATTTCTGCCAGTTTCCGTCTGCCAAAATCTCGTCTGCATCATCTGAAATATAAACATCAATACAGTTGTCTCTGTCAGGACGACCCACTGTTGAAAGGAACGGAAGATTTAAAACCTTATCGTGCTGACGGAGATGCCAGATGTCCGCCTTGTTTCCGGCAAGACGAGTGCAGTGAATTCTTGACTGCTGACCTGCTCCAACACCTATTGCCTGTCCGTCCTTTGCAAAGCAAACTGAATTTGACTGTGTGTATTTTAAAGTGATAAGTGCGATTATCAAATCTCTTTTTGCACTATCGGGAATTTCTTTATTTTCTGTTACAACATCTGTCAAAAGGTCATAATCAATTTTGAAATTGTTTCTGCCCTGTTCAAATGTGATGCCATAAACCTGCTTTGTCTCTTTTTCCTCAGGAACATAATTTTCATCAATTTTCACAATGTTATATGTGCCTTTTCTTTTGCTCTTTAAGATTTCAAGAGCCTCGTCTGTGTAGCCTGGGGCAATAACGCCGTCTGAAACCTCTCTTTTGATTAAAGTAGCAGTTGTCGCATCACAAACATCGCTTAAGGCAATCCAGTCGCCAAAAGAACTCATTCTGTCTGTTCCTCTGGCTCTTGCATAGGCTGTTGCAAGAGGAGATTCGTCAAGTCCCTCAATATCGTCAACAAAGCAAGCCTTTTTAAGCTTTTCATCCATCTTAACACCAATAGCACAAGAGGTTGGACTAACGTGCTTAAAGCTTGTTGCAGCAGGTGTGCCAAGTGCTTCCTTAACCTCTTTAACTAATTGCCAGCTGTTAAATGCATCAAGAAAATTTATATAACCTGGCTTTCCGTTCAATATTTCAATTGGAAGCTCACTGCCGTCTGCCATATATATTTTTGATGGCTTTTGATTGGGGTTGCATCCGTATTTAAGCTCGAATTCTTTCATCTTTTTTATCTCCTCTATTTATTTTTATTTATAAGTCTTGTTTCACTCATCCCTGTTTCAATATCTATGTAGCTTGTGTAAAGTGAAATCTTATTAGCATCATCAAGGTTATCCCAGATAGTGTTTGTGAATGTGTCAATATCATCTGGAATTTCAACTCTTTCAGGCTCACCTGTAAATGTTGGAATCGGATTTCCGTCTGTGTTGTAGGTGTGAATAAAATGTCCGAGACCTGACTTAGCAGGATATGAGAAATTATATCTTGCACAGTCTGAGCCTATCTCATCTATGCTCTTTAAAATGCTCATTTCATAGGTAAAATCACCGTCACCCTTATAAATAATTCCGCTTATTCTTGGGGTGAAGTTTGGCGGGTCAGGTTCAAACTCTCTTGTCTTTAGGGCATCAGTAAATGTTTTGCCCATCTTAAGAAAGTCATAAATTGTGTCGGTCTGGTCGCCGTTTGTCACAATAATTTTGTCATCAAGCTTTCTCACGGGATTATAAATAATAAGTGAGGGGTCTTCAAGCTTTGATTCATCGTGTGCTCTTGTTCTTATTCCGTCATCTGTCAGCTCAAAAATTCTGTTTCTGCTGTTTTCGCTTCTGCCCATAATAAAGTAGCCGAAAACCGCTTTCTTTCCGTCAGCTGTTTTGCCGATTACTATACCTCTGCCCACATAGGGGTTGCCGTTTATTAACTCGCCGATATTTGCAATATTATAAATACCCATTTTATTCTCCTTTTATTATTTTCTTTGCAACAAGCTCTGTTGCCTTTGGAAGAATTTTCCACTCAGCCTCTTCCATAACTCTTTTTTGAAGAATTTCCGCTGTGTCGTCATTTTTTATTTCAACCGCTTTTTGCAAGATAATTTTTCCGCCGTCGGGAATTTCATTCACAAAATGCACCGTTGCACCTGTCACCTTAACTCCATAGGAAAGTGCCGCCTCGTGGACTTTGAGTCCATAAAAGCCTTTTCCGCAAAACGACGGAATAAGTGACGGGTGAACATTTATAATTCTTTCAGGGAATGCACTTGTGAAGTTTTCGCTCAAGATACTCATAAACCCTGCAAGAACAATGAAATCAATTTCGTTTTCTTTTAAAAGTTCTTTGATTTTTTCTTCAAAGGCTTCCTGTGATGAAAAATCTTTTTTCAGTACAACCGCTGTTTTTATTCCTGCAACTTTTGCTCTCTCTAAGGCATAGGCATCCTTATTGTTTGAAATAACAAGGGAAATTTCTCCTGATTTTATAATGCCGTCTTTCTCTGCATCAATAAGTGCCTGAAGATTTGTTCCGCCCCCTGAGACCAAAACCGCAATTTTTGCTTTTAGCATATAACCACGCCTTCTTCTGATTTAATAACTTCGCCCATAATATAGGCATCTTCGCCGTTTGCCTTTAAGATTTCAACAGTCTTTTCTGCATCTTCTTTAGCTACAACAACGCTCATACCAACGCCCATATTAAAGGTGTTGAACATATCTCTTTCTGAAATATTTCCTGTTTCCATTATAAGCTTGAAAATCGGAAGAATTTTTAGTGCTGATTTGTCAATTTTTGCACTAAAGCCCTTTGGCAGACTTCTTGGAATATTCTCATAGAAACCGCCGCCTGTTATGTGAGATACAGCCTTAACCTTAACCTCTTCAAAGAGCTTTAGCATTGGTTTCACATAAATCTTTGTTGGGGCAAGTAATGTTTCACCGATTGATTTTCCGCCCAGTGCCTCGCAAGGTGATTTTATATCTGCATTTTCCACATCAAAAACCTTTCTCACAAGAGAAAATCCGTTTGAGTGAACACCGCTTGATGGAAGAGCGATAATAACATCTCCCTCTTTTACTGAATTTTTGTCAAGCACCTTAGCTTTGTCAACAACACCAACAGTAAAGCCTGCAAGGTCATATTCGCTAACAGGATAGAACCCAGGCATTTCTGCGGTTTCTCCTCCGATAAGCTCACAGCCTGACTGAACACAGCCCTCTGCAATACCTGAAACTATCTCTGCAATTTTTTCAGGATAGTTTTTTCCGCAGGCAATATAGTCAAGGAAGAAAAGAGGCTTTGCTCCGCAGCATAAAACATCGTTAACACACATAGCAACGCAGTCAATACCAACTGTGTCGTGCTTGTCCATTAAAAATGCAAGCTTAAGCTTTGTTCCAACGCCGTCTGTTCCGCTTACTAAAACAGGCTTTTCTATCCCTGTCATATCAAGCTCGAAAAGACCGCCAAAGCCGCCTATATCTTCGCTTTTTCCTCCAATAACAGTTCTTTGGATGTGCTTTTTCATAAGCTCAACCGCTTTGTAACCTGCTGTTATGTCAACACCTGCCGCTGCATAGCTTTCTGATTTTGATTTTGTATTCATATTTTTTCTCCTCGTAATTTATTCTTTTCCTGTCCAGCAATAGGTGCAAAGCTTGCATTCATCAAGTCCGATGGACTTTATTATGCCCTCTATTGTCTGAAATTCAAGTGATGCAAATTTAAACTTTTCACAAATTGTTTTTCTTAAATTTTTTCCTCTTTCGGTTTTGGAGTCCGCATATTCATCAATGAATTTTAGCCCCTCTTCTCCCTCAAGCTCCACAATTATCTTTCTTGCAAGAAGCTCCATTTCACTTTTTGAGCTTGAGAAGTTAAGATATTTGCAGTTATACATAATGGGCGGGCAGGCAGAACGCATATGCACTGACTTCGCGCCGTTTTCATAGAGAAATTCAACAGTTTCTTTAAGCTGAGTTCCTCTCACTATTGAATCATCTACAAACAAAAGGTTTTTGTCCTGAATAAGCTCATGAACGGGAATTTGCTTCATCTTTGCAATTTTGTTTCGCTCTTTCTGATCAGGTGGAGTGAAGCTTCTCGGCCATGTGGGAGTGTATTTTATAAAAGGTCTTGCAAAAGGCACTCCGCATTTATTTGAATAGCCTATAGCGTGGGGCGTTCCTGAATCGGGAATCCCGCAAACATAATCAAGGTCTTTTGCATTTCCCTCCGCCATATCATTCTCCGCCATAATCTCTCCGTTTTTATATCGCATACATTCAACATTTATTCCCTCATAATTGGAGGTTGAATATCCGTAGTACGACCACAAAAAGGCACAGACTTTAATATCCTTTTCAGGCGGCGAAAGCTGGCATCTTGTATCACAGGTAAGCTCAACTATTTCCCCGGGGCCAAGCTCTCTGTCATCTTCATAGCCAAGCTTTTTATAGGCAAAGGACTCAAAGCTCACGCAGTACCCGTCATCATTCTTCCCGATATGAACGGGAGTTCTTCCAAGTCTGTCTCTCGCTGCGATTATCTTTCCATCGTTTTTCAATATAAGAATTGAGGCAGAGCCTTCAATTACGCTTTGGGCAAATTTTATGCCCTCTGTGAAATTTTCTTTTTGGTTTATAAGTGATGCAACAAGCTCGCAGGAGTTAACTCTGCCCGATGTCATAACCCCAAAGTGTCCGCCGTGAGTTAGGAGATATTTTTCAATAAGCTCCTCCGAGTTGCGAATTGCACCCACAATGCATATTGCATAGGTGCCTATATTTGAACGGATGAGAAGAGGCTGTGGGTCTGAATCGCTTATGCATCCAATAGCCGCGCACCCTTTCATCTCATCAAAAATATTTTCAAACTTTGTTCTGAAAGGTGAATTTTCTATATTATGAATATCCCTTTGAAGTCCGATTTCTTCATCTAAAGCCGCAAGCCCGCCTCTTTTTGTTCCAAGGTGGGAATGATAGTCCGTTCCGAAAAACACGTCCGATATAGCATCATGCTTGCTTACTGCTCCGAAAAACCCGCCCATTAATCATCATCCTTTCTTTGTAGTTTTCGGCAAAAACTTAATTGTTAAACTTTTCTTCAATTGCCTTGTTCTTTTCAAGAACTTTTTCTGATGCCGCCTTTCTTTCTGCATCAAGCTTTTCAGCTAAATTATCATCAGCTGTTGCAAGAATTTCAATAGCAAGAAGTGCCGCATTCTGTGCCCCGTCTATTGCAACTGTTGCAACAGGAATGCCTCCCGGCATCTGCACTGTTGATAAAAGTGCATCAAGTCCGTCGAGAGTTGATGACTTAACAGGTATTCCGATAACCGGAACTGTTGTGTTTGCAGCAAGGGCACCCGCAAGGTGAGCTGCCTTTCCTGCCGCAGCAATAATCGCTCCTATATTATTTTTTCTTGCATTCTGTGAAAGCTCTCTTGCTTCCTCAGGAGTTCTGTGTGCTGAGAACACGTGAACTTCAAACGGCACACCATATGCTTTCAGTGTGTCTATGGCTTTTTCAACAACAGGCAAATCACTGTCTGAACCCATTACTACTGCAATTTTCTTCATCACATTTTTCCTCTCTTCTGTATAAAATTCTTCTATTACCTTAAAAAAACATAAAGGCAGCCCCTCTTTTGTTTTACAACCAAAAGAAAGACTGCCCAGACGGTCGGCATATTACTTTTTGCTTCCTTGTGGTTTTTCCACTTTTTCCGTCAGTAACAAAAAGCTTTTAATTTTTAAAAAACGGTTTTTAAAAATCGACAAATTTAAACATTTAATACCTTTTTATTTTACCATATTTAAAGGTTTTCGTCAAGGGAGATTTGCCCCGTTTTTAAAGTTTTTTAAGAAGGGATGTCAATAAAATTATAACCCCCATAACTATAATAATTGAAAGCATTCCCTCGCCCATATAATGAGCGTTATTTAAAAAATTCATAAAGTTCATTTTTTGTCCTCCTTAACCAAACATAGCAAGAATAAGTCCGCCTGCAATAACTGATGCTATCTGTCCCGAAACATTAACACCCATTGAATGCATCAAAAGGAAATTCTGCGGGTCAGCTTCAAGTCCTAGCTTATGCACAACTCTACCTGACATCGGGAATGCAGAAATACCTGCCGCACCTATCATCGGGTTGATTTTTTTCTTTAAGAAAAGGTTTAAAATCTTGGCAAAAACAACGCCGCCTGCTGTGTCAAAAATAAAGGCAACAAGTCCAAGACCAAGAATAATAAGAGTATCTACCTGCAGGAACTGGTCATACTGCATACGGAATGCAATTGTTATTCCAAGGAAAATTGTAATTAAATTTGCAAGAACCTTTTGTGCAGTCTCAGAAAGGGAATTTAAAACTCCGCATTCACGAATTAAGTTACCGAACATCAAAAAGCCAACAAGGGCAACTGACTGTGGAGCAACAATTCCTGCTATAACTGTTATGATAATCGGGAACAGAATTCTTGTTGTTTTTGAAACATCACTCTGAACATATTCCATCTTGATTTTTCTTTCGTTCTTGGTTGTTAAAAGCTTAATTACAGGTGGCTGAATAATGGGAACAAGTGCCATATATGAATATGCCGCAACCATTATTGCACCAAGATATTTTGAGCCAAGAGCATTGGCAACAACAATTGATGTTGGGCCGTCTGCCGCACCGATAACTGCAATTGATGCCGCATCCTTTATATCAAAGAACACAGATGCAAGGCAAAGAGTAAAGAATATACCAAATTGTGCCGCCGCACCAAATATCATAAGCTTCGGGTTAGTGAGAAGAGGCCCGAAATCTATCATAGCACCAATTCCGATAAATAATAAAAGAGGAAATAGTTCATTTGCAATACCTGCGTTGAATAAAACCTCTAATGTTTCAATTGCACCTGAAAAGGGCAGATTAACTAAGATTGCGCCAAAGCCCATTGGAAGAAGGAGGGTTGGCTCCATATCCTTTTTTATAGCAAGATAAATTAAAATTCCGCCGATTGCCCACATAACAAGCATTTGCCATTTTATTGCGGCAAGATTAACTAATACTTCACTCATAATTTTTCTCCTTATGCTTAATTATTTTTTCCAAATACGGAAAAAAGACCGTCCCACATCGGGGCAATCTTTTTCCGTTTATTTAATTAATTGTTATCGAAAAATGAACCTTCGTTTTCTGCAAACATTGACATATCAGGAATTAAACCTGCTTCCTCAACCTCAATATTTGAATAAACGGGCATACCTGTTCCTGCAGGAACAAGCTTACCGATAATAACATTTTCCTTGAGTCCGAGAAGCGGGTCAATTTTACCCTTGATAGCCGCATCTGTGAGAACTCTTGTTGTTTCCTGGAAGGATGCAGCAGAAAGGAATGAATCTGTTGCAAGAGCAGCCTTTGTGATACCCATAAGAACATCCTGATAGGTTGCAATAGCCTTACCCTCTGCCTCAAGCTTAATATTTTCTTCTTCCAGTTCAAGACGGTCAACAAGTGAGCCTGTTAAGAATTTGGAATCTCCTGAATCATCAATTCTAACCTTTCTCATCATCTGACCAACAATAACTTCAATATGCTTATCGTTGATATCAACACCCTGAAGTCTATAAACCCTCTGAACTTCCTGAATAAGGTAGTTCTGAACAGCTGTGTAGCCCTTAACTGCAAGGATATCGTGAGGATTAACTGAACCGCCTGTGATTTCATCACCTGCTACAATTATATCTCCGTCCTCAACCTTGATTCTTGAGCCGTATGGAATTGTGTAGTTAATAGCTTTTCCTTCCTTATCGTCAATTACGCTGACTTCACGTTTCTTCTTATTGTCGCTAAGCTGAACACGTCCGCCAATTTCTGCAATAATTGCAGGGTTCTTTGGCTTTCTTGCTTCAAACAGCTCTTCAACACGCGGAAGACCCTGTGTGATATCGTCGTCATCGCCTGCGATACCGCCGGCGTGGAAGGTTCTCATTGTAAGCTGTGTACCCGGTTCACCGATAGACTGAGCCGCAATAATACCAACTGCTTCACCGATGTTAACCATTTCACCGTTTGCAAGGTTTCTGCCGTAACACTTAGCACAAACACCAACCTTTGAGTGACATTTAAGGGTACTTCTGATTTTAACCTTCTTAATTCCTGCATCAACAACCTTTTTGGCCTGTTCGTGGTTAAGGGTTGTTCCCGCTTCAACGATTATCTCGCCTGTTTCGGGATGAACAAGTGTTTCAATAACTGTTCTTCCGTCAATTCTGTCAATAAGCGGTTCTATCATTTCGTTTCCGTCCATAATATCACACGCTTCGATATATTCTGATGTTCCGCAGTCGTGCTCTCTTACGATAACCTCCTGAGATACGTCAACAAGTCTTCTTGTGAGGTAACCTGAGTCCGCAGTACGGAGCGCTGTATCTGTAAGACCCTTACGGGCACCGTGAGTTGAAATAAAGTATTCAAGAACGGTGAGGCCTTCACGGAAGTTCGCCTTAATCGGAATTTCAATTGTTCTACCCATTGTATCCGCCATAAGACCACGCATACCTGCAAGCTGTCTTATCTGGTTGATACTACCACGGGCACCTGAGTTTGCCATCATAAATATCGGGTTAAGTTCATCAAGATTCTGCATAAGAGCATCTGTTATCTTGTTTGAAGTTTCTGTCCAGATACCTATAACTCTCTTATATCTTTCTTCATCAGAAAGTAGTCCGTGGTTAAACTTTTTAACAACATTATCAATTTTTTCGTCTGCTTCTCGGAGGAATTCCTGCTTACTTCCCGGAATTTCCATATCGGATACAGATACGGTGATAGCACCTCTTGTTGAATATTTAAAGCCCATAGCCTTAACATTGTCAAGCAGAGTTGCAGTTTCTGTTATACCATAAATCTTGATAGTTGCATCTATGATTTTTCCAAGCTTTTTCTTGTCAACAGGGAACATAATCTCGTAATCAAGAGCAGTTTCAGGGTTCTTTCTGTCAACAAAGCCAAGATTCTGCGGGATTTTTTCATTAAAGATAATTCTGCCCACAGTTGCATCAACTAATTTTTTAACTGTGATGCCGTCAACCTCAGCAGATTTTCTCACCTTAATAGGTGCATGAAGTCCAACCGCCTTATTTTCGTAAGCAAGAAGAGCTTCAGCCTCTGATGAAAATACCTTTCCTGCACCAAACTCGTCGTCTATCTGAATTGTGAGATAGTAACTTCCGAGAACCATATCCTGTGTCGGAACAGTAACAGGCTTTCCGTCCTGAGGTTTTAAAAGGTTGTTTGCAGAGAGCATAAGAATTCTTGCCTCTGCCTGAGCCTCTGCAGATAATGGAAGGTGAACCGCCATCTGGTCACCGTCGAAGTCCGCATTAAACGCAGTACAAACAAGCGGATGAAGCTTTAATGCTTTTCCGTCAACAAGTACCGGCTCGAACGCCTGAATACCAAGTCTGTGAAGAGTTGGAGCACGGTTCAATAAAACAGGATGCTCGGAAATAACCTTTTCAAGCACTGCCCAAACCTCGGGCTTAACTCTTTCAACCATTCTTTTTGCTGATTTTATATTATGTGCAAGACCGTCACTAACAAGGCTCTTCATAACGAAAGGCTTGAAAAGCTCAAGTGCCATTTTCTTTGGAAGTCCGCACTGGTAAATCTTAAGTTCAGGACCAACAACGATAACTGAACGGCCTGAATAGTCAACACGCTTACCGAGAAGATTCTGACGGAAACGTCCCTGCTTACCTTTAAGCATATCGGAAAGAGATTTTAAAGCTCTGTTTCCGGGGCCTGTTACAGGTCTTCCGCGTCTGCCGTTATCGATTAGGGCATCAACTGCTTCCTGAAGCATTCTCTTTTCGTTTCTAACGATAATTTCAGGAGCACCCAAATCAAGAAGTCTCTTTAAGCGGTTGTTTCTGTTGATAACTCTTCTATAAAGGTCATTAAGGTCAGATGTTGCAAATCTTCCGCCGTCAAGCTGAACCATTGGTCTGATTTCAGGTGGAATAACAGGAATAACTGACATAATCATCCATTCAGGCTTGTTTCCTGACTGTCTGAATGCTTCAACAACCTCTAATCTTCTTACGGTTCTAACCTTTTTCTGTCCTTTTGCACCTTCTAAGTCTTCTCTAAGTTCCTTATGAAGAGCCTCAAGGTCAATGTCTCTTAACATTTCAAGGATAGCCTCCGCACCCATTCCGGCACGGAAAGCATCAGCTCCGTATTTTTCGCATTCTTCACGATATTCTTTTTCACTTAAAATCTGCTTTTTCATCAAAGCAGTTTTCATTGGGTCAATAACTATATATGCTGCAAAGTATAAAACTTTTTCAAGAAGTCTTGGAGACATATCAAGAATAAGTCCCATACGGCTTGGAATACCCTTGAAATACCAGATGTGAGAAACGGGAACTGCAAGTTCAATGTGTCCCATTCTTTCACGTCTTACCTTTGAGCGGGTAACCTCAACTCCGCAGCGGTCGCAGATAACGCCTTTATATCTAACTCTTTTATACTTTCCGCAATGACATTCCCAGTCCTTTGTGGGGCCGAAAATTCTTTCGCAGAAAAGACCATCCTTTTCAGGTTTAAGCGTTCTGTAATTTATAGTTTCCGGTTTTTTAACCTCGCCTCTTGACCATTCTCTGATTTTTTCAGGTGAGGCAAGTCCGATTTGTATTGAAGCAAAATTTTGATAATCACTCATAACGAACACTCGACTTTCTGCTCACAAATTTTTTAATTTTCTCACTGTGAGCTGTGATTTCTACTTTACCGAATTTGGCTTATTTTAGAAGCTATCATCAAAGCTTTCTTCATCGTCCTCAAATCCTTCGTCTAAAACCTCCAGCGGAAGTTCTTCGATATCATCAAGGTCATTTGCAAAGAAAGCATCATCAGGCATATCCTTGTCGCCGAAGAAATCATCGTCTTCAAAGATATCGTCTTCAAATTCTTCATCGCTGTCAGGGTCAAAATTGAAGGTATTTGGTGTTTCACCCTCTTCAAATTTTTCCTGTGGGTCAACATTCTTTGCATCCTCAAATTCATCATCAACTGATTCGCGAAGAATAATTTCTTCACCGTTTTCGTCAAGAACCTTAATATCAAGAGCCAAGCTCTGAAGTTCTTTAATAAGAACCTTGAATGATTCCGGAACGCCCGGTGTTGGAATGTTTTCACCTTTAACTATAGCCTCGTAGGTCTTAACACGGCCCACAACATCATCGGATTTAACCGTCATAATTTCCTGCAAGGTGTAAGCTGCACCATATGCCTCAAGCGCCCAAACTTCCATTTCACCGAATCTCTGTCCGCCGAACTGAGCTTTACCGCCCAGAGGCTGCTGAGTAACCAGTGAATATGGACCTGTTGAACGGGCATGGATTTTATCGTCAACCAAGTGGGCAAGTTTTAACATATGCATATAACCAACCGTAACTCTGTTGTCGAAAGCATCACCTGTTCTTCCGTCATAGAGAACTGTTTTACCGTCTCTTGAATATCCTGCTTCTTCCAAAGCATCCATAATATCTTCTTCGTTTGCACCGTCAAATACAGGGGTTGCAACCTTCCAGCCAAGCTTTTTAGCCGCATAACCAAGATGCACCTCAAGAACCTGACCGATATTCATACGGGACGGAACACCCAGAGGGTTAAGAACTATCTGGAGAGGAGTTCCATCAGGTAGGAACGGCATATCCTCTTCAGGGAGTATTCTTGAAATAACACCCTTGTTTCCGTGACGGCCCGCCATCTTATCGCCCACAGAGATTTTTCTCTTCTGTGCAATATAGCAACGAACAATTTTGTTTACGCCAGGAGGAAGTTCGTCTCCGTTTTCTCTTGTGAATACTTTTACATCAACAATAATTCCGTATTCTCCGTGAGGAACACGAAGTGATGTGTCTCTAACTTCTCTTGCCTTTTCACCGAAAATAGCACGGAGAAGTCTTTCTTCTGCTGAAAGCTCGGTTTCACCCTTTGGTGTTACCTTACCAACTAAAATGTCTCCGCTTTCAACCTCTGCACCGATACGGATAATACCCTGTTCGTCAAGGTCTTTTAATGAATCCTCTCCGACATTCGGAATATCTCTTGTGATTTCTTCAGGGCCAAGCTTTGTGTCTCTTGACTCGATTTCGTATTCTTCAATATGAATAGATGTTAAAACGTCTTCTTTAACAAGTCTCTCATTAACGAGCATAGCATCCTCGTAGTTATAACCTTCCCATGTCATAAAGCCGATGAGAATGTTTCTTCCGAGACCGATTTCACCGTTCTTTGTTGAAGGTCCGTCGGCAATAATATCGCCTTTTTCAACTCTTTCGCCCTCTTCAACAATAGGTCTTTGATTTATACACATACCCTGATTTGAACGGGTGAATTTTATTAATCTGTATTTATCCACAGAGCCTTCATCTGTTTTGATTTCAATAGCTTTTGCAGATACCTTTGTTACTGTTCCGCCGCGTTTAGCAAGAACACACACACCAGAGTCGCAGGCTGCCTTATATTCCATACCTGTTCCGATAATCGGAGATTCCGGAACTAAAAGCGGAACTGCCTGACGCTGCATGTTTGAACCCATAAGTGCACGGTTAGCATCGTCGTTTTCAAGGAACGGAATCATTGCTGTCGCAATTGATGTTACCTGTCTTGGGGAAACGTCCATATAGTCAACCTTACATTTTCCGGGTTGTGCCGAAACTTCCAAAAATTCGTCCTTATATCTTGTAACAACCTTTTTGGCAACGAATCTGTTTTCATCATCAAGCTGTTCGTTTGCCTGTGCGATATAGAATCCGTCTTCTGTGTCGGCTGTCATATGTTCAACTATATCTGTAACTGTTCCTGTTTCTTTATCAACCTTGCGGTATGGTGCTTCAATAAAGCCGTATTCATTAACCTTTGCAAATCCGCTGAGGGAGTTGATAAGACCGATGTTCGGACCTTCAGGAGTTTCGATAGGACACATACGTCCGTAATGTGAGTGATGAACGTCACGCACCTCGAAGCCCGCTCTTTCTCTTGAAAGACCGCCAGGACCAAGGGCTGATAATCTTCTTTTGTGAGTAAGCTCACCAAGTGGGTTAATCTGGTCCATAAACTGTGAAAGCTGTGATGAACCGAAAAATTCCTTAACCGCAGAGGTTACAGGTCTTATGTTGATAAGAGTCTGTGGAGTGATAACATCAAGATCCTGAACTGTCATTCTCTCACGGACAACTCTTTCCATTCTTGCAAGACCGATTCTGAACTGGTTCTGGAGAAGCTCGCCAACGCTTCTTAATCTTCTGTTTCCAAGATGGTCGATATCGTCTGTTGTGCCGATGCCTGCTGATAAGTTTCCTACATATGCAATAGATGCGATAATATCATCTATTAATATATGTCTTGGAATAAGAGTGTCTCTGTTTTCATAAAGAGCATTCTTAAATTCCTCGCTTTCTACATCAGGATGTTCTTCAAGAATACCTTTAAGCACACTGTAACGAACAAGCTCGTTTATACCATATTCCTTAGCATCATAGCTAAGCTCTAAAAGATTATTTATATCCACCATTCCGTTTGCAATAATCTTGGTGGTCTTTAAATCGTCAAGTGATTTAACTGTGATATTGAAAATGCCTGCCTTTTCCATAGCATAGGTCATTTCCTTTGTTATCTTTTCGCCCTCTGTAACAATAATTTCGCCTGTTTCCTTATCTGTTACAGTTTCGGCAGCTATGCAGCCAGCCGCTCTTGCATCAAGCCTTAATTTCTTGTTGAACTTAAATCTTCCAACTCTTGCAAGGTCATATCTTCTCGGGTCGAAGAACATATTGGTTAGTAGCGACTGAGCACTTTCAACTGTTGGCGGTTCGCCCGGACGAAGTCTTTTATATACTTCAAGGAGACCTTCTTCGGTTGTTTTTGAAACATCCTTTTCAAAGGTCTTTTCAAGTTTTTCATCATTGCCGAATAAATCCCTGATTTCCTGATCTGTTCCAAAACCAAGGGCACGGATTAAAACAGTTACGGGGATTTTTCTGTTTCTGTCAATTCTTACATAGAAAATGTCGTTACTGTCGGTTTCGTATTCAAGCCACGCACCTCTGTTTGGAATAACCTGAGATGTGAACAGTTTTTTGCCTGTTTTGTCAAATTCTTCCTTATAATATACGCTTGGGGCACGGACAAGCTGACTTACGATAACACGCTCTGCTCCGTTTATAATAAATGTGCCGGAGGGGGTCATAATCGGGAAATCACCCATAAAGATTTCCTGCTCCTTAACCTCGCCGGTATCGCTGTTTACAAGCTGAACCTTAACTCTTAAAGGGGCTGCATAGGTTGCATCCCTTTCCTTGCACTCCTCAATATCATATTTTGGCTCTTTGTCAAGACGATAGTCTATAAACTCCAAAATAAGATTTCCTGAGTAATCAGCAATAGGAGATATGTCGTGAAATACCTCTTTTAATCCTTCCTTCAAAAACCACTCGTATGAGTTTTTCTGAATTTCGATAAGGTTTGGCATTTCAATAACCTCACGAATTTTACCGTAGCTCATTCTGGTGTTTTTACCAAGTTTCACCGGATGTACCATAAAATCAATCACCTCTCCGTAATATTTGCAGGGCTTTTGCCCCATTATTGTATAAATCAAAGCTTGTGCATATTAATTTATGTATAATTTTTTCAAAAAATTGCCATAAAAAAATTTTTTCATATGTATTGCAATTTTTGTGCAATTGTGTTAAAATTGATTTCAAGGTAAGACCTTAAAACCCTTAATATTACAACAAAAACCACTTTTTATAAATGAAAAAAAGCGAAAATCTGCACTATAAACAGATAAGTATTATAACATAAAAAAATTCCCGTGTCAATAGGCACGGGATTTTTTTTATTAAGTTTTTGTAGATTTTTTTGGATTATGCTCAGGTTTCCTGAAAAAGTGCCTGAAAATGCCCTTTTTTAAACCATTTTTCTTTGGCTCTTCCGCTCCCTCTGAGGCACAGAGAGTTATTTTGCCCACAGGCGCACCGTCAACCAATATTTCTGCCTCCGCTCCTATCTCTTCCTTTTTAAAAGGAGCAGAAAAACATATATTATCGTCACACCTCAGGTCGATTTTTCTTTTCTCCCCTTTTTTCACAGGAACACAAACATCGGCATCTGCCACAAGGGAAATCTTTTTCTTGTCTCCCCCTTTGACTCTGGCTGTTGTTACTTTCTGCCCTTTTTTAAGCAACCTTACCGACTCATATTCCGAAAAGGCTTTATCGAAAAGACTTTGATGGTCCCGCCAGTCGTCTCCGTCATTTAAGGTTACGCAAACAAGGGAAAGTCCGTCCCTTTCTGCAGAGGTTACAAGGCATCTGCCCGTTTTTTTGGTGAAACCCGTTTTTACACCCACACAGCCATTATATATCGAGAGAAGCTTGTTATGGTTTGTTAATGTGTGACGTCTTTTATCCTCCGAAAACACTGTCATACTCTTTTGCGATACTATTTCACGAAACGTTTCATTTTTCATTGCATAGGCGGTTATCTTCCCCAAATCACAGGCGGTTGTGAAATGCTTTTCATCATAAAGTCCGTGGGGGTTCTGAAACAAAGTTTTTTTCGCCCCGATTTCACCCGCTTTCATATTCATTAAAAGCACGAAAGCCTCCTCGCTCCCCGACACTCCCTCGGATATAGCAGTTGCCGCATCGTTTCCCGAAACAAGCATCAAGCCTTTCACAAGCTCGGAAAGCTTTATTTTCTCCCCTGCCTCAAGATACATTGACGAGCCTTCCACTCTTGATGCTTTTGGCGAAACTGTTATTACCGAATTTAAATCGCCGTGTTCAATGGCACAAATTGCGGTCATAATCTTGGTTGTGCTTGCCATTCCAAGGGGTTTTGTCATATTCTTTTCGTATAAAACCGCTCCTGTTGTTCTTTCCATAACCACTGCCGACACAGCAGAGCAAGGGGCAGGCTCATTATATGCATAAGTATTTATTGTAAGAAAACAAAGCACCAGCAAAAGACATCTTCTTGCGAACATAAAAACACCTCTTTGAATATGTTTATTCAGCGAGGTGTTTTCCTATTCTTTTATTTTCTCATTTGTCTTCTCATACGATTTAGATACCGCTCGAAGCTTCCGTTTTCAATAAACTCCGCAAGAACATACTGGTCGAGAACAGGCACAGAGCAGGAAAGCTTGCCGAGCTTTTCCTCGTATGACACTAAAAGATGCTCGGGAAGTATCATATACCCCATTCTCATTGAGGGGGAAAGGCTTTTTGAAAAGGTGTTGATATAAATAACCTTTTCCTTGCCGTCAAGGGAATAAAGGGTTTCCACCGGCTGACCGGGGATAAAAAATTCGCTGTTGAAATCATCTTCAACAATATAGGCACCGCTTTTCTCTGCCCAGCTTAAATATTCCCTTTTCTTTGTGGCGGTTGTTGTTGCCTCCGTGGGAAAGCTTTTAAAAGGAGTTACGTGGAGAACATCTGCTCCGCTTTTTAAAAGCTCCTCTTTCGCTATGCCGTCTTTTAAGAGCTTTAGCTTTTTTATCCTTGCCCCCTCACCACTATAAACCGTTTCTATCTGGGGGTATGAGGGGTCTTCAATTCCATACAGCTTATCTCTTCCCAAGATTTTCACAACCATTTCATAAAGCTGTTCCGCCCCCGAGCCGATTATTATTCGCTCCGGCTGTGCCACCATACCTCTATATCTTAAAAGATAGCCCGCAATTGCATTTCTGAGCCTTGCCACACCTTTTCCCGGCGCCTTTGAAAATAGCTTTTCTCCCTTTTCCGATATAACCTTTCTTATAGTCTTGAACCAAAGAGAATATTCAAAATCCTCCCTTTCGCTCTCTTCTTCAGTTTCATCAAGATATTTTATAACCTGAGGCTTTTTGTTTTCTCCCCCAAGGGTTTCAAGCTTTGAAACAAAATATCCGCTCCGCTCTCTTGCTGTTATATACCCCTCATCAAGAAGCATATTATATGCTTTCTCCGTGGTTATAACGCTTACACCCCTTTTGTCTGCAAGGACTCTCTTTGAGGGAAGATGCGCCCCCTCCTCATATTCCCCCGACAAAATTTTCTCTTTTATTTCCTTATATATGGTTAAATATTTCTTGTCTTTCATCTGGTTATACAAAAAACTCCTTTTTTGACTATTTACACATTATCAGATTTTTATTATACTAGAAAAAAACATATATGTAAAGAGGGATTTTAAATGAGCTATAAAAGATTACTTACAATTCAGGATATATCTTGTGTGGGACAGTGCTCTATGACCGTTGCACTTCCTATAATTTCTGCCTGCAAAATCGAAACTGCAGTTTTGCCGTCGGCAGTTTTATCAACACACACAGCGGGCTTTTCGGGATATACATTCCGTGACCTGTCAGGGGATATGCCGTCTATCCGTGAGCATTGGGAAAAGGAAAATATAAAATTTGACGGAATTTACACAGGCTACCTTGGAAGCCGTGAGCAGGTTTCATACGTTATTGATATTTTTAATGCCTGCCTAAAGGACGGAGGCTTAAAAATTGTTGACCCCGCTATGGCAGACGGAGGAAAGCTTTACCCCGGCTTTGATATGGATTATGCAAACGCTATGAAAGACCTTTGCAAAAACGCAGACTATGTTCTTCCCAATATCACCGAGGCGTGTCTTCTTGCAGATATGGAATACACAGAAAGCTATGACAGAGAATATATCGACACTCTTCTTTCAAAGCTTACCTCTATGGGATGCAAGAATATAGTTCTTACGGGAATTTCATACCAAAAAGGAAAAACAGGAATAGTTATTTTTGAAAACGGGGAATATTCATATTATGAACACGATTTCCTTGACGGAAGCTGTCACGGAACGGGAGATATTTATGCGTCCAGTTTCACGGGGGCACTTTTAAACGGAAAATCTGCCTTTGAGGCTGCAAAAATTGCCGCGGATTACACAGTTCTTTGCATAAAGGAAACTATGGGAGACAAAGACCACTGGTATGGTGCAAAGTTTGAACCTGTTTTAGGCGAATTAATAAAAATGCTTGACTAGGGAGGAAAACATGGCAAGAATTTTTAAATCTGTTACAGAACTGATAGGAAAAACCCCTCTTTTTGAATTTTCAAATCTTGAAAAGGAGCTTGGAATTTCCGCAAGGGTTCTTGGAAAGCTTGAATTTTTTAACCCTGCAGGCTCCACAAAGGACAGGGCCGCCCTTTATATGATTAGGGACGGAATAGAAAATGGACTTATAACAGGGGACACGGTTATTATTGAGCCAACAAGCGGAAACACGGGCATAGGGCTTTGTTCCATAGGGGCATCTCTCGGACTTCGCACAATAATTGTTATGCCTGACACAATGTCTAAAGAGAGAATTATGCTTATGAAAGCATACGGCGGTGAGGTTGTTTTAACAGACGGAAAGCTTGGAATGAGCGGAGCAATAAAAAAAGCAGAAGAGCTTTCAAAAAAATATCCAAAAAGCTTTATTCCATCACAGTTTGAAAATGAGGCAAACCCTCTTTCACACAAGGAAACAACGGGACCTGAAATTTATGAAGACACAGACGGGGAAATTGACATTTTTGTTGCAGGTGTGGGCACAGGGGGAACCCTGACGGGGGTTTCAGAATTTTTGAAAGAGAAAAACCCTAATATAAAAATTGTTGCCGTTGAGCCAAAAAGCTCTCCTCTTTTATCAGGAGGCAAGGCAGGGCCTCACGGGCTTCAGGGGATTGGAGCAAATTTTGTTCCCAAAATTTTAAAAACTGAAATTATTGATGAGATTATATCCGTTTCGGAAGAGGATGCTTTCAGCTTTGCAAGACTTATAGGGAAAAAAGAGGGTATCTTAGTTGGGATTTCATCAGGTGCTTCTTTATATGCGGCATTCACCCTTGCAAAAAGAGAAGAAAATAAGGGAAAGACCATTGTGTGCCATCTTCCCGACACAGGAGAAAGATACCTTTCATCAAGTTTATTTGAATAAAAAAAGAAAGCCACTTCAAATGAAGTGACTTTTATTTTTTCCGTTTGAACAAGCCTGAATTAAAACAAATCACTGTGCGACCCTGTGCGGGTTAGGGTTAGTGTTATAAAGTCATTTTCCTTTTTGTATATCAAAAGCCAGTCAGGAGCAATATGACATTCACGATGCCCCGAATAATCACCTTTTAGGGCATGGTCATTATATTTCTCGGGCAAAACTGTTTCCTCCCGCAGCAAACCAAGAACCTCTTCAAACAACGAAATATTATATCCACGCTTAACAATTAATTTAAAATCTTTTTTAAACTTTGAAGAATATCTGACTTTAAGCATTCAAGTCCCTCATAAGTTCATTTATATCATCATATGCTTTGCTCATATTTCGATTGTTGTTCACATCATCAATTGCAGCAAGCGTTTCTGCATTCGGAATATCAGTTGCAATTTCAAATGGTATTTTCCCTTGACGAACTACCTGTCTTAAAAACATATTCATAGCAGTTGTCATATTAAGTCCCATATCCGAAAGCATAGCATCTGCCTGCTTTTTTAATTCTGTATCCATACGAATACTCATATTAACTGTTGCCATGATTTTTTACCTCCCTACTTTAGTATATACATTGTACCACAAAATATGTGCATTGTCAATGCAATTTGATTTTTTAAGAAACAATAGCCACTTCAAATGAAGTGACTAAACAAAAAAAGGAGTGTTCTTATCGAACACTCCGCATTTTTTTAGTCTGATGAATAAGGAAGAAGAGCGATATATCTTGCTCTCTTAATTGCAACAGTGAGCTGTCTCTGATGTTTTGCACAACATCCGCTGATTCTGCGAGGCAAAATCTTTGCTCTTTCTGTTACATATCTTCTAAGCTTTGCAACATCTTTATAATCAATGTTATCTACCTTATCAACACAGAATGCACAAGCCTTTCTTTTTGGCTTTCTCATTCTCTGGTTTCTGTCCATCTTTTCTTTTTCTGACATTTAAATCTCCTCCTTCTTTCTAAAGATTAAAACGGCAGGTCGTCATCTGTTTCCTGAGGAACAAATCCATCATTGCTAAGTCCCTCCGGCATCATAGCAGATACTGCGGGAACATATGTTCCTCCGTCTTCTGCAGCTTTTTTGCTTTCTCCAAATGAAACCTCTGATACTACAACCTCTGTTGTGTAGTTCTTCTTCCCGTCTGTTCCGTCCCAAGACCTTGTCTGGATTCTTCCGACAACAATAATCATCTTTCCTTTGACGAAGTTTCTTTCAATAAACTCTGCCTGTTTATTCCAGGCAACGCAGTTAATAAAATCAGTTGTCTGATTTTCTCCGTATCCGTTGTTGATGGCTATTGAAAAGCTACACACCGGAGTACCTGAATTTGTATGACGGATTTCCGGGTCTTTGGTTAGTCTTCCCATTAAAATCGCTTTGTTTATCATAAGCAATCTGCCTTTCCTGCCCTAAATTTCGGGCAACGAATATTATTTTTCGTCTTTTTTAATTGTGATTTGTCTTAAGATGCCGTCGGTGATACCGAATACACGTTCAAGTTCTCTTGGGAAATCAGGCTTTGATTTAAAGTTAACCAAAACATAATAGCCCTCGTTTAAATCATTGATAGGATAAGCAAGTCTTCTGCGTCCCCATTCGTCAACGCTTTCAATCTCACCGTTCTTTTCAATTAATGACTTAAACTTATCAACAAGTGCCTGAGTTTCTTCTTCTGTCTTTGTTGAATCAATAATAAATATTGTTTCATAGCTGTTGATAACCTCTATCATTTATTTCACCTCCTTGTGGACTCTGACCTTCGCCTTTTATTTGCAAAGGTAAGGAATAATTATCTTTCATAGGCATATGCCTACTAACCTTGTTATTTTATTACAGATTTCAAGTTTTGTCAAGCATATTTTTACTTTTTCTTTAATAATATTCTAAAAACCAAAGTTTTTGAGGTATATTAAAATGAAGAAAAAGCTTTTATTATTTCCCCTTTTCCTTAGCCTTATGTCTATTGTTATCCCCGTTTGTCTCTCATTTTTTATTGTTCTCCCTCCTGATGCCTCCCCCGTTTTTAGTGAAAAAGAGGAAGAAAATCAAGAAACAATTATCTCTGTTTTTAATCCCCAAAACGACGAGACGGATTTTTTCAGTCTTGAAGAATACTTAGTTGGAGTTGTTGCGGCAGAAATGCCCGCTCTTTATGAAGAAGAGGCATTAAAGGCTCAGGCAGTTGCCGCACGGACATATATATTAAATAAGAAGAAAAAAGAAATCCCCGAACATAAAGGAGCGGACATCTGCTCATCCCCTGCCCATTGCAAGGCATATCAGGAAACAGATGCCTTAAAGGAAAAATGGGGAAATGCCTTTGACGAAAACCTTGAAAAAATAAAAAGGGCAGTTTCCGAAACAGAAAATCTTCTTATAACCTATAACGGTGCACCCATTGAGGCATACTTTTTTGCCCTCAGCAACGGAAAAACGGAAAGCTCCGAGGATGTGTGGGGCGGAAATCTTCCATATCTGAAATCTGTTGACTCATCCTTTGACAAGGAGGCAGAAAATTTTTTTGAGACACAAAAATTCTCCCTTTCGGAATTTAACAGGCGTCTTGGTTTTGGGGAAAACACCCCTTTACACTTTTCCATAAACGAAAAAACAAAAGGAGGCAGAATAAAAACCATAACTATAGGAGGCAAAACCTTTTCGGGAGGGGAAATAAGAAATATTTTCTCTCTTCCCTCTGCAGATTTTGAAATAAGCAAAAAGGGAGACGAAATATCTATCACCACAAAGGGAAGAGGGCACGGCGTGGGAATGAGTCAGTTCGGGGCAAATAGCCTTGCCAAATCGGGCAAAAGCTTTTCAGATATTCTTCTTCATTATTATAAGGGATGTAAAATAGAAGATTTCACCAAAGGGGACTTTTAAATATTGTTTATTTATCCCCTTTAAAAACTTACTGAAATATGATAAAATAATTTTGCGTAGTATATTTATTTTCAGAAAGGGTGTTTTTATGGGAAAAGTTATTACAATAGGGAGACAGCTTGGTTCAAACGGAAAGGTTATCGGAAAGATGCTTGCCGAAAGACTTGGCTATAAGTTTTATGATAAAGATATAATCGCAGAAATGCTAAAGGAACAGGGCTTTGGCTCTGCAATCTTTGAGGGCATTGACGAAAAGCCCACAAACAGCTTTCTATACTCTCTTGTTATGGGAGTGCAGACGGGAAAAGGTCTATACTATCAATACAACGACCTTTTGAACGGAGACAATGTTTTTAAAGTTCAGGCAGACCTTATAAGGGATATTGCAAAGGACGGCGACTCTGTTATAGTTGGAAGATGTGCCGACTATATCCTTAGAAAGCACGAACACCTTACAAAGCTTTTCCTTTATGCCGACAAGGACTTCAGACAAAAAACCATTATGGAGCGAAACGGAGTTTCCGAAAAAGAAGCCTTATCTGCAATTTCAAAGGCTGACAAACGCCGTGCAAACTTCTATAATTTCTACACAAATCAGGCGTGGGGACAGATAGAAAACTATGACCTTGCAGTCAACACAGGAAAATGTTCGCAAGAGTCTTGCGTTGATGTTATTGAAAAGTTCCTGCAGGTTAAATAACAGTAATAAACCTCTTTGGAAATTTATATAATTTTCAAAGAGGTGTTTTTTTTGGACAGAAATAATGTTTTAAAAAATACTCTGGCTCTAACAATGTCGGGGATTTTTGCAAAAACCATTGATTTTTTATTTAGAACTTTCTATATAAGACAGCTTGGAAGCGAGGGGGCAGGACTTTTGTCCCTTGCCTTTTCCGCACATTCCATTATGCTTACCCTTTCTTCTGCGGGGATTTCTGTTGCCGTTTCAAAAACCGTTTCCGCACATTTTGCAAAGGGTAATATTTTTATGGCTCGAAAAACTCTTATAGCCTCTATGAAAATGACCTTTTTCGCATCCTTTATCCTATGCACTCTTCTCCTTTTTTCAAAAAGCTTTATTGCAAACAGCATTTTAAAAGACGAGCGGTGCGAAAGCCTTATTCTTTGCCTTGCTCCAAGCGTGATTTTTATGGGACTTTCATACTGCCTGAAGGGATATTTTTATTCAATGCGGAGAATTTTTCCGCCTGCCTCATCAGAATTTTTGGAACAGGCAGTGAAAATTGTTTCCATAACCTGTCTTCTCCGTCTTCTTCTGCCACGAGGCTGTCATTACGGGGTAATGGCAGTTACCATCGGCTACTCCCTTGGTGAATGCTCCTCATTTTTATACCTTTTTGTTTTTTGCCTGAAAGACTTCAAAACCCCTGCTAAAAAGGAAAATTCATCATCCCCCGTTCTGCCCATTTTAAAAATCGCCCTGCCCGCTCTTTTTGCATCACTTCTTGGCTCTTTTTTTCATATGCAGGAAGAACTTCTTATAATTTCGGGACTTAAAAAAGGGGGACTTTCCCATAACGGAGCACTTTCTGCCTTTGGTGGAATTTCGGGAATGCTTATTCCCCTTGCAGTTTTCCCCCTTTCTCTTATGTCATCCTTTTTTTCTCTGCTTGTGCCTGAAATATCAAGGGCGGCAGAAAGAAAAACAAACACCCGCCTTAGGGACCTTTCGGGAAAGGTTTATAAATTTTCTCTCGTTGGTGCATTCGGAATTTTAACCATATTTTTTTCTGCACCAAACGATATACCCAAGGTTTTTTACGGACTTGAAAACGCAGGGGGACAGCTTCTTATCCTCTCTCTTCTTCTGCCTCTTATAATGGCCGACTCCCTTTCGGGCGGAATTTTAAACGGAACTGGAAAACAAAGCTTTCTGCTTTTTGTAACCGTTTCAGAATGCATCATAAGAATTATACTTTGCTCCATGCTTGTTCCCCGTCTTGGAATTTCTGCAATTTTTATAGTGTTTTATGCAGGGGTTTTTCTCTCATTTTTCCTCAGGTGCACATATGCTCTTTCCCTGACGGGTATTCGGTTTCGCACTTTTGAATGGTTTTTATGCCCCCTTTTTATTGCAATTTTTTCTGCTTTTTTTTCAGGAAAAATTTTATCTTTTCTTATAAATAATTCCTTTTGGGTTAAAATAATAATCGGAGAGACGATTTACATTACAGCTTGTCTTCTTTCGGGACTTATTAAAAAAGAGGAAATTTTGTGGTTTAAGGAAAGGCTTACACTGTCGGGCGGGCAATAGAACCCTCACCCGAGTAAAGAGAGAAAAGTGAAGAGTGAAACAATGAAAAGCTTTAGAAAATATTTAAAAGACGAAAAAATTGCCTTTTTACTTTTTGTGCTTTTATGTCTTTTCAGGTTTTCTTTTTTCGGCTTTTACTATGTGCCCTATCTTGATGATTATGTGCAATACGGATATTACTCGCATTTTGAAAACCCGCTTGAGGACATTTTATTATCAGGGGCGGGAACGGCACTTTCAAGGCCTTTTGCCGCTTTTTCGGATGTTTACATTTTCAGCCGACTTTGGAACAACCTATCCCTTGCCCTTATAATCCTTAATTTTTTATTCGGTCTTTCAGGGATATTTTTTTACAAAGCTTTAGACAAGGCAGGTTTTTCACCCTCCCCCTTTTTCCTTGTGCTTTACGGACTTTTGCCCACTCTTACCGAGGGAACATTCTGGATTTCAGGCGCAACAAGGCTTGTTCCTGCAATGCTTTTTTCATCCCTTGCCTTTTATTTTATGCAGGAAGAAAGAAGGTTCAGCTTGCCCGTTTTTTATCTTTCCTCTCTTCTTGCATGCGGTTTTTATGAGCAGGGAATTTGCCTCCTCGGAGCTTTGGTTTTTTGCCTTTTCATAAAAAACCCAAGGAAATATTTTCTGCATTTTTCCCTTGGGAGTTTAAATCTTCTCATTATATGTGCATATTATCTGCTTATGGGAAGCGAGGGAGACAACAAGGACAGAATGATTTTTTCTCCCGATTTCAAAATGGCACTCTCAAACACTATCTCCGTTTTAAAGGCACAAATCCCCTTATACACCAAGGGGTTTTTAAGGAGCATTAACATAATAAGAGAGCATGGGGCAATAAACTATTTGGTCTGCCTTTTTCTTCTTTGCTTTTTGTTTTCCCTGAAAGAAAACAAAAAACGCCCATTTTCGTGGGGAAAATTTATATTTGGCATATGCCTCTTTTTTGTGCCTCTTTTGCCATTTTTTGTTTTGGAAAATTCCTTTATAAATTTCAGAAACCTTGTGCCCTCCTGCCTTGGCTTTGCAATTATGGGAGACAGTTTTCTTTCCCTTTTCAAAAAGGGGCGAAACACCTTATGCTTTCTTATTTCTTCATTTTTAATAATCTCAAATGTAGCAGAGGTTTATGACTACACAAAGACGGCTTTTAGGGACAGAGAGCTTATTTATTCTATCTCGGAAAACCTTTCGGGGGGCACCTTTTATTTCCCCGAAACAGAGGAAAACTACTACCCCCAAACCTCTCCGTTCGGCGACCACATAATAAGCATCACAGGCTCCGACTGGGGACTTACAGGGACCGTTCGGGCGGTTTCGGGAAACAAAAAAGTTGTTGTTATCCGAAAAAAAGGTTGAATGTTTTTAAATTTTGTGTTATAATGACTTTGAATTTGCGTTTTATATAGACCTCTTGGTCGTTTATATAAAAGGTCGGCTTACAAAAAAGAAAGGAGTTTAATTAGTGCAAAAAAACAAAAAAATAAAAATCACCCCTCTCGGCGGTCTTCTTGAAATCGGGAAAAACCTGACGGTTTTTGAGTACGGAAACGATTTAATCATTTTGGACTGCGGGCTGGCTTTCCCAGACGACGATATGCCGGGAATTGATATGGTTATTCCGGATATAACCTATCTTGTGAAAAACAAGGAGAGAGTCAGGGGAATTGTCTTAACCCACGGTCACGAAGACCATATCGGGGCTATTCCCTATGTTCTTAAAGAGATAAATGTGCCCGTTTTCGGCACAAAACTAACCCTTGGAATTTTGAAAAATAAACTTATAGAGCACGGCATACTGGATAATTCAAAGCTTAAGGTTATTAACTCGGGAGAGACCTTTAACCTTGGCTGTTTCAAAATTGAGTTTATCCGTTCAAACCACTCTATTGCAGATGCGGTTGCGGTTGCTTTTCACACCCCTGCAGGGGTTGTTCTTCACACAGGAGACTTCAAAATCGACACAACTCCCATAAACGGAGAAATGATTGACCTGGGAAGAATTGGGGAGCTTGGAAAACAGGGCGTTTTAGCTCTGCTTTCCGACAGCACAAACGCCGAAAGAAAAGGCTACACCATGAGCGAAAGAACGGTTGGTGCAACCTTTGACAATATTTTTGAAAACTGCCAGAAAAGAATATTTGTTGCAACCTTTGCATCAAATATTCACAGAGTCCAGCAGATTATTAATGCGGCTGTGAAATTTGGCAGAAAGGTGGCAGTTTCAGGCAGAAGTATGGAAAATGTGCTTTCTGCCGCAATTGAGCTTGGTTATATGAATATCCCCAAAAACACTCTTATTTCTCTGGATGAAATCGGAAGATATTCAAAAGAACAGCTTGTTATCGTTACAACGGGAAGTCAGGGAGAGCCTATGTCTGCTCTTTCCAGAATGGCTTTTTCGGGACATAAAAAGGTTAATATAGAAGCCGACGACCTTGTTATTATTTCCGCAAGCCCTATCCCCGGAAACGAAAAAACAATCTCCAATGTTATAAACGAGCTTTTAAAACACGGCGCAGAGGTTATTTACGAATCTCTTGCTGATGTTCACGTTTCGGGACATGCCTGTCAGGAGGAGCTGAAAATTATTTTAGCTCTTGCAAAGCCAAAGTTCTTTATTCCCGTTCACGGTGAATACAAGCATCTTGCAAAACACAGAGAGCTTGCCCTTATGATGGGTATTCCGTCAAAAAATATATTTATGCTTGAAAACGGAAAATGCCTTGAGCTTTCAAAGAACGAGGGCAAAATCACAGGCTCAGTTCCATCAGGCAAAATCTTAGTTGACGGCCTTGGTGTTGGGGATGTTGGAAACATCGTTCTTCGCGACAGAAAGCACCTTGCTGAAGACGGCTTGATAGTTGTTGTTCTTTCTATGGACCACGAAAACGGAGTTGTTGTTGCAGGACCTGACATTATTTCAAGAGGCTTTGTTTATGTAAGAGAAAGCGAAGACCTTATGGAAGAAATGAGACAGACCGCAGAAGATATAATTGATGAGTGCGTGAGCCATCATATTGTGGACTGGACCACCTTAAAGTCCCGTCTGAAAAACGAGCTGGGAAGCTATATCTTCACAAAAACAAAAAGAAAACCGATGATATTACCTATTATTATGGACGTATAAAAAAAGGACTGCTTCGCAGTCCTTTTTTATTTCGGTTCATCGCGGACGCCGATCCCTACTATAATTTATCCGATAAGAGACATCCAGCAGAATGTGAACCGTGTCCTGCCCGCCTGAAACAAACAGAATTTTGGAAAGATTTTGGTTCAGAAGATGAAGCAAGGCTTTGTGCCTTGCAAAGATGATGTGCCAAAATAAGCCAAAATTGTGGCGTTTCGGGTGGGATTTGATACGGTGAACAATCTGCATATTAAAACTTGAATACCACTTTTCCGTTTTCAAGCTTTAACACAGCATCAAATTCCTTGCCCGTTCTTGGGGAGACAAAGCCTTTGATTTTTGCAGTTTCGCCGTTTTCAAGGAGCATTTTCACATTTTCAAATGAAATTATCCGTCCGCAAATTCTGAAATTCACCGAGAATTTACAGCCTTCTTTATAGCCTTTGCAACCATAACCGAAGGTGGTTCTTACTATTTCATTTCCGCAAAGGGGACAAGTGCCAACTTTGCTT
>JAZSOT010000080.1:0-3087 GCA_045537065.1 Clostridia bacterium
TTGCACCATGGTATATTGAAACCGCCATTGCTTTCCGAGACAAAGAAAAAGCCTTTGCATATGAGCGATATCTCAAAACAGGTGCGGGCAGAGCATATGCTATAAAGCATTTTTGATTTTCAACACCTACGCCCGCTTAGGTATTGCAGGGGACTTCGCTAAAGCTACGCCCACCCTAGCACTCGCAAGCCCCGCCACCGCCCCTCCGGGCGCAAAACGCCCCCAAAAGACCAAAAAGCCTACTTGTCTCGGCGAAGCTTTAGCGGAGACGGAAGCATGCCTAAGCCCGTTTTGCTAAGCTCAAATGCTTTTTAGGGTCACTAAAGATGTCTCGAATCTACAATCTGTTGATTCTGTGAGCTTAGGCGATTTTGAGCAAATGGGGACTCTGTGACAAGTAAAGATGTCTCGAACTGGCAAACTACACAGAATCAGACGTTTAAGGCACATTTTTCGCTGGGTGGCAACCTAAAATGAAACATCGCTTGCAAGGGGGTAAAAAGACACCAGCAAGCGATGGATGAAGGACGGGGCTATTATATCTTTTAGCTCAGGTTCAAGCCCTCCACAGTGGAGTCCTGAGTTAATATGCAAAAGTTTCCTTTTGGGGTACTTCGCTCTGCATTCTGCTATGATAATCGTATTCAACGTACCAATCTTTTATACCAGTCACAATATAATGTGTTCGCAAGATTTCTTTTTCAAAAGAAGCTGCAGAGTCAACATTTTTTAGAATGCAAAGAAGTTGAGGAATACTAAGGAAAAGGCAATTTGAAAAGGATTCAGGGCGTATGTTGCCATACTCTTCCTGATAAATGTCGGAGGAATATATGTTCTTTAATCTTGTCAAAATATTGTTAAAATTAGAAATTTCTTCTTTATCATAAAAATTAAATTGAAGAGAAGAACTTAAAAAGTTTCTCACAAAAACGCCGTCATGCAAACCATAAAAATCAAATAAAGTAAGCGCAATTTTATATATTCGCTTACCTTCACGCTTAATAGTAGGGCCATCTTGACAACAGATTTTACCTAAATCTCTTAGAACAAATTCATGCACGCTGCTTTGATATATTGCGGAGAGTAAGGAATGCCCAATATCCCGTAAAGACACTGCTCCAAAACCCGAACGAGCTTTGGCAGTTAAAGATTTCTTCTTAACTTCTATGAAGAAAATACTTCGGGGTGTTTCAATAACAATATCAATTTCCCCGCTTTCCCTTTTACTGTTAAATTTATCACGACAATTTTTGCTTATTTCGTATTTTAAACTTGTATAACAAGAAATGCCTTTCTTTCTGATTTCGTCAGCAATAAATAGTTCAATTGCTGAGCCCAATTCTTTCTCCCTTTCTGTTTGTACAAGAAGGTTATACCATACATGATAAAAACCCAAACTGGAAAGGAGTCGGCTGATGAAAATATACTGTTCTCCGGTTTTCAGAAAAGGGTATCTGTGTGTATTTCTTCGTTCTATTTCATGCCAACATAAATAGTCTTTGTTCACGCTTCTTAGGTCTATAGACAATCTATTAAGCAAATCATTAGTCTGCTGCTCTGAAAGGTTAGCATCTTTAAGAAGCTCTCGAAGTTCTGCAGCGGAGAAGGTTTCAATCTTCTCTGTAGATGTTTTATTCTTCAGTTTTTTTAGCAAAACTAACACAGCTCTGCTTTCTGTTGTTTGACTTTTAGTTATATAACGACTAAGTCCTTTTAAAATGGTTTCCAAATATCCTAAGCTTAATTGTTCTATGCTGAAAATTTGGTCATAAAAGATGCTCTCTTGAAGATTATCGATAGCTGAAACTCCGTGCTTAAACACTTCTTCCAATGTATTCAATGGTTGTATCTCCAAAATAGAGAAATAGAGCGTAGATAGCTCTACTATTTCATCAAAAATAATTTTAGAATTCTTACAGATGGGTGCTTTGTGTGCATATGTCAATGCAACGTGATACAAATAGCCTAAGGGTATTTGAAAAGAAGATATGCCTCCAAAAGAAGGCTGAAAGCGGAATACATATCGATCTATATTTGAATTGTATTTGCAAGTCAGTAACTGCATAACATATTCAATACCATGCCATCCTATTTTTTCGAAACGATAGCGCATTCCTCGCTCAAAACGCTTATCGTCAGATTCCGATAAATATATACGACCATAGTCTAAGTACGGAGAGTATTTATACTCTTTCAATTTTATGGCATTTTCGCTAATAGCTTTTACACGATTAGAAATTTCCAACTCAGAAGAAAAAGGAAATTCTTCTAAAAGAGTTACCATTTTATTAGCCGCTTTTATCCATTGCCCTTTGTCATTGGTGTAACTATTTAGTTTTATTCCTCTCCAATGAAGTTGTTTTAGAAAATATAGAGCATTCAAGTGTTTCTCTTGCTTCAGATACTCAAACTCATATTCTAGATGGCTATATATAAATTGCATTTCAAATTCTAGAACATCATCTCCATTCAAGAGTGTTAAAATTTCATTTTTTAACTCCTCTTCTCTTTCTACATTGCCTTTTTTTTGCAAGTAAAAATCAGTCTTTTTCTTGCGAAAATTTTCAAACATGTTCCAGATATTTGTCTCCAAAAAATAGGAGCAAAGTAGCTTCATGCCTTCTCTTGCGTACACATTCATGTTATTTCCTGCCCTTATTTTAGGCGAGCTTTAATAAAAAACAAGATTATAACGAGAAATTACTGTATTTCCCGGTTATGATGTCTTCCATAATTTCCAGCATAAACACAGATGTACCCCTAGAGCGAATAATAGGGTTAATATTGTTCAGTACCAGATTCTTCGAAGGGTTGCAGATAGTGCTTAGCTATTGAGTTTATTCGTCTCCGTCAGCAGCCATTTGCACTTCTTCCTCCACTTCTGGGTATTCAAAGGTCTTGGTCCTATCTCTGAGCCCCGAGTATATTTCGGAGACGAAGATGCCAAGCACTTCCTTCTTGAGCTCCTCATTATTGAGCAGAGTTGTGTAGAAGTCCTGATTCTGTTCAAGCCCCTGAACCAGTACATCGTCAATGCTCTTATAGAAAGCGAACTCGAAGTCCCGCTCTGTGTTGTTCTGAGCACTG
>JAZSOT010000070.1:0-2177 GCA_045537065.1 Clostridia bacterium
AAGTTGTCTGTGTAATGACCGACTGAAACATAATCTCTGCCGAGACGGGATAAGTCTTTTACCATTACGGTTGTTACATATCCCATTTCAATATCTTCAAGCATTGCTTGGAATCCTGGTCTGTTAAAATTAGTCCCCGTATAGCCGTCATCAACATAAAACTTTGTGTTGGTGAGTTTCAACTCTTTTGCTTTTTGTGAAAGCAATCTTTTTTGATTACCGATTGAGTTACTCTCGCTGTCTGTTCCGTCATCACGGGACAGACGACAATAGATTGCTGTTATGCCTAAATTATCCGACTGCATTTATCCTCCTTTCTCCGGCATTTGAATTCACACATTCTGCAATCATTGTATCATTACAGTTCGCAACAGACAAATGTGCGAAATCACTTCCGATAAATTTTTCTAATCTTTCCTTCATTGTTATCTTCGTTTCTTCAAAGCGGGATGAAACAATATATCTTACTCCGTTTATCACATACTCATTACATTCCGCACGAATATCACTTAATATTTTTAACAAACAGATTTTTAAATACATAAATATTTTCATTCACTTACCTCGCATCTCTCTGCCGCATCAGAAAGCGGTAATAATGTTCAACAGCCTTGATTACAAATTCCTGCTTCTGTTTTTCCGTAAACCTCGACTTGAAATACCTCTCAATACTTTCCGTAGGTATTTTCAGATAGTCTTTCTGATTTGCTTTTGCTTCGGACATGATTTCAAACAGTTTTTCATCGGTTAGCCTGAACTCTTGCGAAAGTTTTTTCAATCGCACTGATTGAGAATAAGACGGCGTGACTTCTTCGTTTTCATAGAAACAGTAAACTTGTTCTTGTTCGTAACCTGCAAGGTAAGATAGCTCAACTGCAGGAGTCAGAGATATTCTTCCTTCGTCAACTAACTTTAATATTTCGGGAATGAGATAAGTCAATCGAATATATCGCCTGACAGTTTCTCTGCTCTCGTTGTTTTCTTTTCCTATCATTTCATCTGTACGGAACTTCGACACAGACTGTGTAGAAGTTAAATCCGTCCTTGCTCCCTGATTTTTAAGTGCATCCATTTTCATTTTGTATGCATGGGCTTTCTCACTGGGTAATACCTCGTCTCTCTGCAGATTTAAGTCAACGAGTATAACCGTTGCTTCATCTCTTGTAAGTTCCTTAACAATGCAAGGGATAGTTTCAATACCAAGTCTTCGGCAAGCCTCAGTTCTTCTATGGCCACTGATAATTTCATACTGTCCATTGTCAAGTGTTCTGACAATGATTGGTGTAAGTACTCCTAAGTTTGCGATGCTTTCGATTAACAAATCAAAGGCTATGTCCTCTCTGAAAATGAAAGGATTGTTTTCAAATGCTTTTAAGTTTTCAATTTTGATTTCTGATAATGTTGTCATAATAGACCTCCTAATTTTTAAAATAGATTTTGATTTTTTGTTTTCAAGGAAGGATGTAAGAATTCAAAAAGACTTGCAAAAGTTTTTAAATTCAATTCCTTGAAATTTTTTTCTGACGATTTTTTATCGTGAGCTCGTCTGCTTCTCACAAATTTTTTTCGGGGTTTTAGGGCAAACTCCCTAACAAGCGGAATTTGGATATTCAAATTCATTGCTTGTTGATACTAATGCCACGGCATTTAAGTAGAAGCAAGTGAATTTGACCGTACAAATCCATTGCTTGTTAATACTGATGCCACCGCATTAAGTAGTAACAAAGCAAGGGTGTGAGTATTCATATGCATTGCTTGTTAAGACACGTGCCATAGCAGAGCGGTCGCAACAAGTAAATCTGCCCGTGCAAAATCAGTGCTTGTTGATACTGGTGCCACCTAAAACCGCATTCTTTGTATTCTGATAATTGTAGTCGGTTGGGTTTGTTGTTCTGAACTTTTTTCTAACTCCTTTCCAAATGTTTTGAGCTTCTTGTTTTGATGTGAAAACAATTCCTCACCTATTAGGACTGGGAGAGGCCAAGTGGACACCCAAAATCGAAATTGTTTTCAAAATATTTACAACCCGCCACAAGAAAAATTGCAAAACAAAAAAGCCGCTACATACTTCGGGCAACAGAAACAAGCGTGGAAGAAAATTTCTTTCCGCGCCGGTATTCTGTTTTAAACCCAAAATATGTAACGGCTTTGAATTAAATCAAAGCAAAAGAAAAAGA
>JAZSOT010000089.1:0-4640 GCA_045537065.1 Clostridia bacterium
GGAGAAAAGTTATGCCCCTCAAAAAGACTTTTCAGTTGTGACAAGTCTTTTTTTGCGGAGATTTAGAGATTTGAACTCTGGCACCTGTTAAGGCAAACGCATTTCGAGCTCCTAGACACTCTTTTTAGATAGAGTAAATTAGTGGAAGTTAAAGGAACTTAAAAAGCGATAAAAACCGCATAAAATCAAGGCTTTGAGGGGTTAAAATCCTTCAAATCCTTTGCTGTTCTTGCGATTTTCGTATTGCCACTTTTTGATGCATTTTTTGGGTTTTCGCTAGAAAAGTGCTAGAAAAATGTTAGATAAAATATTTCAATAAAACATATTGACATTTTTCTATGTGTCGCATATAATATATATAGATGATTATCTATGTGAGGTGATTTACTTGGAAATGAATGATACAAAAATTGCTGAAATATTTAAGGCATTTTGTGATGAAAACAGAATTAAAATTCTTAAAATGCTGAGTACAGGCGAAAAGTGTGCCTGCAAATTACTTGATACACTTGAAGTAACACAGCCCACGCTTTCACACCATATGAAAATTCTCTGTGATTCAGGCGTTGTAGTCGGCAGAAAAGAAGGTAAATGGACACATTACTCCATATCAGAAGAAGGTGCAAAGATTGCATCGGAAATGTTGCAAGAGTTAACAAAAATAAAGTAATACAAAAGCCGTGATGCGAATAAGCCACGGCTTACAAAAACAACTACACATAGATGTTTTTCTATTTGAGGAGGTTTTTCTATGGAAGTAATAAAAGCAGCATGGGACTTTTTTCAAAATCAAGTCTTGGGTATGAAATGGTTAAATGAGCTGATAGGAAATATTCTGTCAGCATTCGGTCTTGATGTGGGTGGCAGAATTGGTGGTAGTGTTCAGTTCTTTTTATATGATACAATTAAGATTATGGTGCTTTTAGGTGTCTTAATTCTGATTATCTCATACATTCAAAGTTATTTTCCCCCAGAAAGAAGCAAACGCATACTTGGCAGATTTCACGGCATTGGTGCAAATACGGTTGCGGCACTTTTAGGAACTGTAACCCCGTTTTGCTCTTGCTCATCAATTCCTTTGTTTATTGGTTTTACAAGTGCAGGACTTCGGCTTGGAGTAACATTTTCGTTCCTTATTTCTTCGCCTATGGTTGATTTGGGCTCGCTTGTTTTGCTTATGAGTATTTTCGGGTGGAAAGTTGCAGTTACATATGTTGTAGTCGGTCTTATTATCGCTATCATAGGAGGTACGCTGATTGAAAAATTACATCTTGAAAATCAAGTCGAAGAATATATAAGACAAGGCAAATCGTTTGATGTTCCGCAAGATGAATTGTATTTCAAGGATCGTATAAAGTATGCTTGGGAACAGGTGTTGGGAACTGCAAAGAAAGTGTTTCCTTATGTCCTTGTAGGTGTCGGCATAGGTGCGATAATTCATAATTGGATACCTGAGGATATTATTGTAAAAGTTCTTGGCAGTGGTAATCCATTGGGAGTTGTTATAGCAACTATTGCAGGTGTACCTATGTATGCTGATATCTTCGGCACAATCCCGATTGCAGAAGCTCTGCTTGCAAAAGGTGCACAGCTTGGTGTTGTTTTATCTTTTATGATGGGCGTAACCACTCTGTCACTTCCGTCAATAATTATGCTCAGAAAAGCAGTAAAACCGAAATTACTTGGAATATTTGTTGCGATATGTACATTTGGAATTATCATCGTTGGATACTTCTTTAATGCGATACAAAATATTATTATTTAGGAGGTCTGTTATGTTTGGATTTGGTAAAAAGAAAAAATGCGATTGCGGTTGTTCGGTAGCAATCAATTCTGTAAAGGTATTGGGTGCAGGATGTCAAACTTGCCATAAGCAATATGAAAACGCAAAAAAGGCAGTGCAGAACAAAGGTCTTGACATCAAAGTGGAATACATTACAGATATGGAAAAAGTGATGCAATACGGTGCTATGAGCATGCCTGTTTTAGTGGTGAATGAAAAGGTTGTTTCACAAGGCAAGCTCCTAAAACCATCAGAGGTGGAAAAATATCTATGAAAAAGAAAATAGCCTTTATATGTGTTCATAATTCTTGCCGTAGCCAGATTGCAGAAGCGTTTGGAAAAGAATACCTTTCAGAAAAGTATGACTGTTATTCTGCCGGAACAGAGACAAAACCGCAGATAAATCAAGATGCGGTACGGATTATGAAGGAAAATTTCGGCATTGATATGTCGGCTCAGTATTCAAAGCTGATTACGGATATTCCTGCCCCTGATATTGTTATCACAATGGGGTGTAATGTCAGTTGCCCGACTATCCCCTGCAAAGAGCGTTACGATTGGGGACTTGATGATCCAACAGGCAAAATTGATGAAGAATTTATCAAGACTGCCAATAGAATTAAAGAGAAAATATTAGAACTTAAATAATTTCAGCCAATGCGAATTTCGCATTGGCTATCTCTTTTAAGGCGAAAGAATAACTTTACCTTAAAAAGAAATAATAAATAAGGGTAAATTTACTGAATGTGTTGACAATTCCCTTAATATATGGTAAAATTTAAGGGAAAGAAAGGAGATTGAGGGCATGAGAGTATTTAATTATTCGATTATTAAAGAGCAGAAATGGGATTCTGAAATTCTCGGTCTCGTTGCTGCCATATATAAAGAAGCCGGCAAGCAGGACCTTTATCTTAAACGACGCCCTGAAGAACTTGAAAAGCTTGTGGAAATCGCAAAGGTCCAGAGCACAGAGTCTTCCAATGCAATTGAAGGCATTGTTACAACAAACACCCGTATCAAACAGCTTGTAGAAGAAAACACCTCTTCTCGAAATCGTGATGAGCAAGAAATTGCGGGATACAGAGATGCTCTTAATATTATCCATGAGAATTTTGATGCAATTCCAATTTCCAAAAACTATATTTTGCAACTTCACAAAATAATGTACAGCCATATGAATAATCCTATGGCGGGCAAAACAAAGAATGTTCAAAATTACATCAGTGCAACCTATTCTGACGGACATTCGGAGGTTTTATTCACTCCGCTTGCACCATTTGAAACGGAAGAAGCACTTGATAAAATTTGCGAGGAATATAATAAAGTTATCGGCAATTTCGAGCTTGAGCCACTTATTGCAATTCCCACATTCATTCATGACTTTCTTTGCATCCATCCGTTCAATGACGGGAACGGAAGAATGTCGAGACTGCTTACAACCTTGTTGCTCTACAGAAGCGGATTCCATGTTGGAAAATACATTTCGCTTGAAGCTAAAATTGCAGGCAGCAAGGATTTATACTATGATTCGCTTAACAAATCTCAGGATGGATGGCATGAGGCATCAGAAGATGCAACACCATTTATAAAATATATCCTCGGCACAATCCTCTCTGCATATAAAGACTTTGAAGACAGATTTTCTATCGTAGAAGACAAACTTCCTGCAATCGAAATGGTAAGAAAAGCATCACTGGGTAAAGTCGGTCGTTTTACCAAGCAGGATATCAGAGAACTTTGCCCATCACTCAGCATAAGCTCAGTTGAAGGTGCACTTCGCAAAATGGTGAGCGAAGGAGAACTCAAACGCGAAGGCTCAGGCAAGGCTACTTGCTATTACAGATTAAAATAAAATCAGAAAGGTTATGATGTTATGAACAGACCGCACATAATCTGTCACATGGTGACATCAATAGACGGAAAGGTTACGGGAGATTTTTTATCCAGACCGGAATGTGAAAAGGCTACGGAAATATATTATGAAATCAACCGCAACTATAAAGCTGACGGCTTTATTTGTGGCCGAAACACAATGGAAGAAAGCTTTGCAGGCAAAGAAGATGCACCTCGTTATAAATACAAAAATGCAGAGGTGCCGAGCGGTGATTTTATAGGAGATAAGAATGCGAAGTTCTTTGCTATTTCTTTCGACAGACATGGTCATATTGGATGGAAGAGTAATTATATAAAAGATGAAGATCCAGGATATGATAATGCTCATATAATTGAAGTTGTTGAATATGATGCGCTTAGCACGCTCTCTTTAGCATATTTCAGAGATATTGGTGTTTCATATATTGGCACGATAGGTGAAAATATCCCGCTTGCTCTCCAAAAGTTAAAAGAAAACTTTGGAATTAACAAGTTATTGCTTGAGGGCGGCAGTGCAATAAACGCATCTTTTCTCTATGCAGACGTGATAGATGAACTAAGTATTGTTGTAGCGCCGGTTATTGCAACCAGAGACGATAAATCATTGTTTGAATATAGTAAAATCACCGATTTTAAGTTAAAAGAGATTAAGCAATACGATAATGGTGTTGTCTGGATGAATTATAAAAAAGGCGGAGAAATAGAATGTTAAATAAATTATTAAAAAGCGTATTAGACCAAGACCTTGCCCCTGTCGTTGTCTGCGATTTAAACCATATTATTGTATACATGAATCCATCGGCAATAGAGCGTTATCATAAGGATTTGACGGGAAAAAGCATTAAAGACTGCCATCCGCCAAAAGCTAATGAAATGATTGAAAAGGTGCTTGCGTGGTTTAAGCAAAGCAAGGATAACAACATAATCTACACCTATCGCAATGACGAGGAAAACAAGGATGTGTATATGGTTGCTCTTCGTGATG
>JAZSOT010000051.1:0-3857 GCA_045537065.1 Clostridia bacterium
CGTTAAGAAGAAAGAGACTCAGAAACGTGTTACCGAAGTATTTGCCCGCCTCCTGGCAGCAGGAAACCGTTTGCTTGCGGTTATTGCGAAGAACGAAGGTGGTGCAAACAAAGACTTGGCGAAGTTTGCTGACCAGATTAATTCACTTTGTGATAAGTGGGACAGATAAAAGAGTTTTGTGTTTTTTTAAAGTAAATTCCGTATCAAAAAGAAGGTTCTGCGGACAATGTCATTTAGTTAAGTTCAAAATCATTAAGTTAAGGGGTAAATCTTCGGATTTGCCCCTTAAAAATTTGTCGTCAGAAAATGTCTCATTAAGTTAAGCACTTCTCACATACTAAAATTTATAGAATTTTCATATCTTTTTTGAAAAATCCGTGTATAATATAATTAAAGAGCATTGTTTAGTTTAGGCGAAACAGAGAGATTATAACACAACAGCACAGATAGAACGCAACAGAGAGTATGAATTAACAGATTTTATTTTAGTTAGTATTGAATTTAGAGTTTACAGTTTAGAGAGTTAAGAGAGAATAATAGTAAAACTAACATGCAGGATATGATTGCTCCTTTTCAAGGGGTTTCTTATCTTGTTTTTTTATGCTCAATTTTAATGAAAAGAGGATAACAAAATGATAATTGTAAATTCTACTCCGAACGAGTTAAAAGAGAACTTGGATATTGCAATCAAAAAAGCGATTGCCGATTTCAAGGCAAATTATTATACATACGACAATCATGATTTCCAACGCAATCGCGTACTGACAATGGAAAAGGTAGTCACTCTTCTGCACTCCATGCAGGGCGGAAGTTTAAAGAAGGAGTTGTATGATGCAGGTATTACGGCTACCGCATCTGCATTTGTACAGCAAAGGAACAAGATACCGTGTACGGTTTTTGAAGAGATATTTGAATACTTCAATTCCTTGTGCAATGATACCAAAACTTATAAGGGGTATCGGGTAATTGCCATTGATGGTACTACCATAAACATGGCAAGAAATCCAAAATCCAGTAGTTTCGTAAAGAATAACAGTACCCCTAAAGGATACAATCAGTTGCATGTGAATCCGCTGTATGATGTGTTGAACAAAACATATCTGCACTGTGTGATACAGCCACAGCCAGAACAGGATGAAGTAGGGGCACTTACCTTTATGGTTAAGTGGTATCCTTTTGAGGAAAAAACATTGATTGTTGCTGACAGAGGGTATGAATCATACAATGCCTTTGCGCATTTGCAGCGAGAAAAGAATATTGATTTTCTTATAAGAGTAAAGCAAGACCGTACCGCAATGCGTGAAATCAGCAAACTTCCAATGACGGAACTGGATACGGACGTATCATTTACCATTACTACTACACAGACCAACGAAGATAAAGAAAAGGGACATATTTTCGTACAGACACATAAGCGTGAAGACCGCGTATACAGTAACAGAACAAGGGCAGGACGCTGGGATTTTCCTTCCCCTTATCCTATGACTTTTCGGGTTGTGCGTTTTCAACTGGAAACTGGGGAATATGAAACTCTTGCCACAAGCCTTCCCCGAAGTTTCACGCTTGCGGAAATCAAAGAGTTGTATCATGCCCGTTGGGGTATCGAAACGGCATTCCGTGAATTAAAATATGGTCTTGGATTAGTTAATCTTCATGGCAAGAAAGACGATTTTGTATAGCAGGAAATATTCGCCGCAATGACTATGTCAAACTTCTGCAGTCGGATTGTGAATGAAGTTGTCCTGCGAAAGAATGATGCCAATATTCACGAATACAAAGTGAATATGAACATGGCGATTCATATTTGCAGGCAATTCTTCCGCACCAAAGATGCTGACGAAAGGCAATTACTGAAAGACATTGCAAGATACACCGAACCGGTGCGACCGGGAAGACGTGATGAAAGAAATATAAAAGCAAAGTCATTTACCGGTTTTATCTATCGGGTATCGGCATAAAATCATAGGACAAAACGACGAAAAAGGAACGGGGTAAAATATTGATAGAATTACTCCGTTCCATATTTTTTCTGCAAAACCTAGCTTTTTCCTGCCGAAAACAAGGTTTTTCAAAAAAGAAAATTTTGTGACTGCTTAACGAGATGTAAAAAATACCAAAACAGTGAACGTCTGTGATAAATTATCAACTAGTCTTAGGAATGTATAAAGAAACGGCATTATTTTTTGTTTGAGTGAAAACAGAATGATGTTACGGTTTTATCAACCAGTATCTGCAATGTATTGAAAAGTCGGCAATTTGATTTTTCAGCACCCCCACTCTTTCGCATATTGCACATATGTAAAATGGTATTAAGTTAAACACGACATAGACATATGGAAATATCCCATTATTGGCATTTTTAGAAAAAACGGCTAATTTTTCATGCCTTACAGGGACTAGTTGAGATTTTGAAGTATTACCGTTTTTATAATTTAATATGGAAATTTGATACATTAAACAGACTAGTTGATAAGCCGAAAGAGAACGGCAATTAATTGACGCAGACGTATGATAACTGTATAATACAAAAGACAGAAAACTTTGAATTTTGCGGAGGATATCATGAAAAAAATAGCAATGTTTACAATGGGTACCAGAGGCGATGTACAACCATACATTTATTTGGCACAGGAATTAAATAAAAATGGATATGATACATTGCTGGGTTCACATCCTTGCTGGAAACAACTGATTGAATCAAGTAATGTAAAATTTGTACCAGTTGGTCCGGATATTGATATTGAAAAAGAGGCTGCAGTTATTCGAGGGAAAAATAAAAATCCGATGCTTAGTATGCTCAAAACAATGAATTTTGTCTTTGATATGATTATTGAATCTACAGGAGATGTTTTTGAAGCTTGTAAAGGAATGGATTTGATTGTAGTTTCCCATGCTCAAATGGGTGCAACAGAAGCAGAAGTTTTGGGGATACCAACAGTTAATGTTACTATACAACCCGAGATGATTCCAGAAAAATTAAAGAATCAAACCTTTATAAATAAAGTAATTAGCAGTCTAATAGCCGGTCAGATTGCAAAACCATACAACAAGATTCGCAAGAAATATAATTTAAAACCCGCGAAAGATATTGGGGATATTATGTCTTCAAATTATGATTTGATTCCTATTAGCCAATATGCCAAAGAAAGAAATCCTTATTGGGAGCCGCATCATGTGTTTACAGGATTTTGGTATCAGGAAGAAATAGAGTATCAGCCGGACAAAGCGCTTGAGAACTTTTTGAAAAGCGGAGATAAACCCATTCTGTTGGCTTTGGGAGCAATGTCTTTTGAAGATAAAGCAGAAGTACATAAACTGGACATGTTTGTCAAAGCATTTGAAAAGACAGGATACAGAGCTATTGTGCAGGGATTCCAAAAATCTTTGCAGGAATATCAGTTGCCGGATTCCATGATTGCAGTTGGCTCGGTTCCGCACAGTTATCTGTTTGACAAATGTAAAATGGTCATTCATCATTGTGGATTTGGGACATCGGCGGCTACTTTAATTTACGGTATTCCATCTATTCCGGTTCCGCATGTGTTAGACCAAAAGGGACAATCAGATATGCTGAGAAAACTGGGAGTGGCAAGTGACGAGATTGACGGACATAATGTGACGGAAGAAAAAATTATTACATGTATTAAAGATATGGATTTGCATTATGAAGAAAGATATCAGAAAGTAAAGCAACTATCCGAAAAAATTAAAAACGAAAAAGGATTAGAGGTGGCAGTTCGCTATATTGGTGAAATCATATAAGAGAAGAAACTTCCAGTTTGGTGCAGAACATCACAAAAAAAGAGTACCTCTCACTTTTGGGTAAAGTGAGAGGTATTTTTTCTTAAAACCTTAAC
>JAZSOT010000029.1:0-4077 GCA_045537065.1 Clostridia bacterium
AGTATATAACTGCGCCGGAATTGCAGATATATACTCTTTTTAGGGAATCCAAAGGGAACGTTTGGCACACTTCTTTGCTTGCAAAGTGTAGTGTGTTACACCTTTATCGACGGGGCGGGTGTGAAAACATATTGTTCGCCGTATTTGAGCAATATGTTTTCGCAGGCGGCAAAATTATAAAGGGATGGTCGTCTGCCGTGAGGTTGGCAGACGGTCAGACCTGCAGTAATTTGTGGAGTCGGTAAACGGTGTATACGGCTGCGTAGGCTATCCTCTATCGAACAGATTATGATTCATCATTATTTGGTCAATGATATTACGTTGCTCAATACACCACTCATAATAGCCGTTATGAGAAAGCAAGCCATCGTTAACCTGCTTTTTCTTGATGTTTGAAATCTCTTTGAATTTGGTGAAAGCTTTTTCTATATCAGCAATAGCTTCTTTATGATTTTTCCGCTTTGCTTTCGCAAGGCGATTGAACCAATACTGATATTCTGCTTTATGGAGCTTTTCTGTATAATCCCCTTTGTGTGCCTCATCGTACTTTTTCTTATTCATCTTCTGCTGCTTCGCCTTACACTTATCCGAGCAGATAAATGTTTTGTTATTATCCGGTGCAAGAAACTGCTTACCGCATACCTTGCAGTAGCTAAAATATTTCTTATGCTCATATATGGTTCTCAGGTAATAAACAATCAGCGGAAACAATGTAAAATCTGAAGATATGTATTCCTTCGTGCCTTTTGCCTGCGGGACAATTAAAGTCAATGCAGGGTACTTATAATACTCAAAAGGCATATCCATAAGAGGATTAAAAGGCTTATGCTTTTGCCAAAACAATATGTTATTTATCAAACTATATCTAAACGGAAACGTTAAATTTTCCATTCTTTCCAAGACGGGGTAATCCTCGTCTTTTTCTTTGTCCGCTTTTAAGATTCTGCCGTATTCGTTCCATAATGACAAAGCAATAAATTTCAAAATAGGATTCTTGGCTTCATATAAACCTTCAACGATACGCAAATTTTCTGCGTATTTTTCCTTTGAGGTGTCGCAAAAATTAACTTTTACATCAGCAAAATACTCCGGCTCGGTAATAATGTCAAGCAAAAATGAACCGAGTGGGCGAATTTTTTCAAAAATTATTTCAACATTTTTTTGACCTCGAACAAACGCATTTACATTATCAAAATCACCGATTACAAGATGCTCTTTTTTCTTCTTGAAGTCGATATTTATAGCTATTATGGGCTTTTTGAGCATCGGGATATTGGGAAGTTCTATTTTCTTTTTCAAGTGTAATACCTTCTTTTTATGGGAATTGTATTTTTGCATTTTTACCATCACCTAAAGTATACACTAAACCTCTTGAAATGTCAATCTATTTGTGATTTAATCGAATTGCAATAGAGGTGCACATCTGTTGCAAAAACTACCATTCAAGGAGGTAAAAACGCGATGTCAAACAACAAAAAATATTACTATCTCAAGCTGAAAGAAACCTTTTTTAACAGCGACGAGATAATTCTGATTGAAAGTATGCAATACGGTATGCTTTTCTCAAACATTCTACTGAAGCTTTATCTTCTGTCTCTCAAATTTAATGGTTTTCTTCGCCTTAATGAAAATATGAACTACTCGGCACAGATGATCGCTACATTAACAAGACACGAGGTAGGAACGGTTGAACGAGCTTTGAAAGTGTTCTATGAGTTCGGATTGATACTGTCTACCGCTGACGGTTCTATTTATATGGCAGATATAGAAGGTATGGTTGGCGAATCTTCAACCGAAGCAGACCGCAAGCGACTTGCAAGAGCAAATGCCAACAAAGGAGAACCGGCGGACAAATGTCCGTCAAATGTCCAAGCTTTGTCCGAAAAATGTCCACCAGAGATAGAGATAGAAAAAGAGACAGAGATAGATTCAGATAGAGAGATATACGGGCGATACAAAAATGTATCGCTTACTCCCTCGGAATATAAGTCTCTCAAAAATGAATATCCCGTATATGCAGATAAGTACATTGAAAAATTATCTGAGTATATGGAAACAAAGGGCAAATCCTACACTAACCACTATGCTACAATCCTTAGTTGGTTAAAGCAGGATGTTAAACCCACAAACTATTCTTGTAAGGAGGGCGAAAGCTTATGACTTCAAAAGAATTTGAACGTATGCAAAGACTGAATATGCTGAAATCTCTCTGCTTTGAGGATCACGCCTTATACAGTTGGACTTTTGATAAGGACAACGGCAAAAATCCCGTTATGAAAGTAGCGAGAGATTATGTAGATAAGTGGTCGGATTTCACATCTCAAAATGTAGGCTTAGTCCTTTGGGGCGATGTCGGAACGGGCAAAACCTTCTTCGCCGCTTGCATTGCTAATGCGTTGGTAGAGCAGCATGTATCTGTCAAGATGACAAACTTCTCGACCATTCTCAACGATTTGTTTGCAGAGAATGATAAGAACAAATATCTTGATCGGCTCAATGACCATAGTCTGCTCATTATAGACGATTTGGGCATTGAGCGTGGTACGGAATATGCCTTAGAGCAGGTATATAACGTCATAGACGCCCGTTATAAAAGTGGAAAACCGCTTATCGTTACCACCAACTTAACCTTAGACGAACTGAAAGCTCCTGCCGATATTCCGCACAAAAGGATATATGACAGAGTTTTGGGGATGTGTGTTCCGGTTATGTTCAACGGAGTGAATTTCAGAAAAGAAGAAGCCGCAACCAAGATGGAAGCGGCAAAGAAACTATTCGGAATGGAGGATAAAAAATAATGGCATCTGTAATTTTAAGATTTTCAAAACAAAAGGGTAACCCGGCAACAAAGATTGAAGCTCATCACGAGCGTACCAAAGCGGAATATAAGAGCAATCCCGATATTGACACCTCAAAGAGCAAGAACAATATCCACCTTATCACACCGCAGATGAGATACAAGGCGGAGGTTGATAAAAGGATTAAGGAATCGGGATGCCGTGTTCGCAAGGACAGCACAAGATTTGTAGACACTTTAATAACTGCAAGTCCTGAGTTCTTTTGGAATATGACACACGAGAAAATGGTTGAATATTTCAAACGGGCAGTAGATTTTATGAAGCTGAAAATCAGACCGGATATGATTTTCTCGGCAGTAATTCATCTTGATGAAAAAACACCTCATTTGCATCTGTGTTTTGTTCCCTTGACAAGGGATAACAGACTTACTGCAAAAGAAATACTCGGTAATCGTGCAAAGCTTTCCAAATGGCAGGATGAGTTTCACGAGTTTATGGTAAAATTCTATCCCGACATAGAACGAGGCACATCTGCAACTCTTACCCAAAGAAAGCATATTCCAACCTACATATTCAAGTCTGCTGCAAAGCTTGAAAAAATGCAGGAGGAAATCGAGGAAGTATTGAAAAATACTAATTTCACCAACGCCTCAAAGAACTCTGAAAAGGCAATTAAGCTGATTGAGGATTGGGTGCCAAGAGTTGAAACCTTCAGAACAAAGGTGAATATGCTCTACAACGCCTTAGAAGCAGAGCAAAAGGATAACAAGGCGTTGCGTGAAACTTATAAAGAGGAATATGACAAAGCCGACAGTCGCTTGATGGAACTTGTTGTATTACGGAAACAGGTTAAATCCTTACAAAAGTTTTATGCAAAGGTTCCCGAAAAAATCCGTCAGGAAATCGAAGCTAAGAAACGAAGTAAGGAGGTCGAAAGATAATGAAAAATCCAGAAATGATACAAGTAGATAAATTAAAGACTTTTGAAAACCACCCATATAAAGTTGAGGAGAATGAAGAAATGGAAATGTTAACCCAAAGCATAAAAGAAAACGGAATATTATCACCGCTTATTGTAAGACCTATCGAAAACAACGAATATGAAATAATCTCAGGACACCGCAGATTATTTGCAAGTAAACGGGCAGGGCTTACAGAAGTTCCTGCCTTTGTTTATGAAATGGACAGAGATAAAGCGACCATTGCTTTGGTGGATAGCAATCTGCATCGTGAACATCTTCTCCCAAGTGAAAAAGCCTTTGCCTATAAGATGAAGGTT
>JAZSOT010000077.1:0-2169 GCA_045537065.1 Clostridia bacterium
GTCAAGCATTTTCACGCTTACACTTAAGCCGAGTCTTTCACCATCTTTGTTATATTCACTTTCTATTTCAGGATTTATATAAGACATTAAAAGTGATGTTGCGGTATAACCCGCCCTTAAAAATGCCTTTTGTGACATCGGATGGTATGTAACCGGTTGGCCCATCAATGCTCGGAATCCGTGTTCTTTTCCGACTTCATCGCAATAGTTCATAAATTTAGCAAATAATCCAAGTCCCCTGAATTCTTTCTTGACAACTACCGTGGAAACTTCAGGCATGTTCTTATACAAATCAGAAAATGCAAGTAAAAAATGTCCGGCTGTCTGACCGTGGTCATTTACAGCTAAAAATGACATAATTTCGCCGCTTTTAATAAGTGACATAAATGAATTTACATAATAGAGTCTTTCATAAGAATAGGAATAACCGTATTCAGCGTAAATACAGCGAATAGCTTCAATAACATCTGCCTCAGTTACAACAGGGCGAATTGTTATGTTCGTATCCAGTATGGCAGTTTCCTCATATGGCTCAGGCTTTACAAAGTTAAGGGGATTAAGAATCTTTTTACGCACAAAAACTCTTTGTCCCTCAGAACCAAGCTTTTCCATACCGATTTCGTCAACAAAGAGGCTGATCATATAATTGCGCAAGTCTTTTTTGTTCTCTGAAATTCCGTTTTTATCAAACGAAAAATCCTGCCATCCAGGTATACCTTTATCTCTTACTGAGATTTCAAAGAAATCGCCCACAATATAAAGTTCAACAAATATATCGCCTTTAGAGCCGGGATAGGAATTTTCGATTCTTTGTTTTAATACTTCAAGCGCTACAAACCTGATTTGCTGATATCTGCTTGCATCAACGGATGTGTGCCTTTGTACCAATGAATCTATAAAACTCATTACAGGGAAAATAAATCCTTTATCGTTTTTTATCTCAAGGGATGCGAGTTTTCTTTTGTTCATAGTTTTCAGCTCCTTTTAATGCAAATTCTGTTAAGGCCGAGAACGGGTCCGTACTCTATGCCTTCATCTGTGATTTTGGCAAAATCATCTTTCAACTTATCATGACTTAAATTATCGCTTATAATTATTTTTTCATCACAGGCGTTAAACTCAACCTCGATGTATTTACCTTTTTTAGTCCGGGTTAAATCTTTAAGTTTTGACAGATAATCTGAAGCTGTGCCAAGCATTTTTTCATTATAAACTCCGATTTTTTCTGCAATGACTTTAACTTCACTGTAAAAGCTTTCAAATTCATTGGTATTGCATTCGTATACCAATGAATCCGTATTTTGCTCAACCTTTTTATCAAGGAAGAAAATATCCGCATTCACATTGTTTTTTGAAAGCTTTTTCCTTTTTATAATATTGAGTGCTGTAAATACAATAAATGTAAGAATTTCTGCTACTGTGTACGCCGCCCATATTCCTGAAAGTCCAAAAATCTCGCCTAAAGCAAACACGCTTACCAAAAGCAAAACGCAACATCTGAGGCTTACCAGAAGACTTGTTACAGGGCCAAGTTCGATAGACTGAAGATAATTTCCGATTATTACGTTTAGTGTCATAATAAACATACTCGTGGTGTAAATTCTTACTGCCAGAGAAGCCTGATTGACCATCCCGGCTTCACAGATGCCGAACATATGAGGTACAATAGAAGGGAAGACTTCAAGCACAGCCATAACACTTCCGCATATTATAACAGCAGAAAGTATTGCAAGCTTTACACTGTCTTTTACTTTCTTGTTGCTTTTTTCTCCGAAGTAAAGGCTGACCATTGGCTGTATAGTCTGGCTAAGACCTTCAAAAACTGCAAGAGATACTGTGCACAAATTAAACACAACGGTATATATTACAATGCCTTCGGGTCCGCTTATCTGAACTACATAGTGATTCATTATAATAATAGTCACAAACTGATACACAAAGGAAAGTGCTGAGCCAATTCCGTTTTTTATAATACGCCAAACCGAAGAGTTAAAGCAAAAACAGAATTTAAGTGTGTTCTTTTTTGACAGGAAGTGACTTCCTACAATTATCAATCCCACACCTTGACCTATTACCGTAGAGATAGCTGCGCCGGCAACGCCCATACTCATAAATCCCACAAATACAAGATTTAATATAATATCTATCCCCATACCTGAAATCATTCCT
>JAZSOT010000021.1:0-8405 GCA_045537065.1 Clostridia bacterium
TCGGAAAAATAAAAGTCATAGCGTTTGCATCCCTCTTCTTCTCTTACAGCATCAACAATGCCCTCTTTTTTTAATCTTTCAATATATTCTTCTCTTTTTCCCGGAATACATTTTGATATAACATAAATTGTGTACATAAAAATCCTCTCCTTTAATAATCTGTCAACCTTGTATATTATTTTCTTTCATTATATCAAAACCTTACAAAAATTTCAACTTAAACTCACAAATTTGACATATTGGTAAAGATGTGTTAAAATCTAACTTAATTGGCATATAATTAGAATAGTTAAATAAATTGAGGGTGAAAAATTTGAGTTTAAATAAAAAATCATTTGTTAAGGGTGCACTTATCCTGGCTTCGGCAAATTTAATTGTTAAGCTTATCGGTGCATTTTTCAAAATTCCTCTTTACGAGCTGCTTGGCAAAGAGGGAAGCGGTCACTTTAATGTGGCATATCAGATTTATACCTTTATGTTTATAATTGCAACTGCGGGATTCCCTATTGCCGTTTCAAAAATGGTTGCAGAGAGCACAGCAAGAGAAGATTTTAAAGAGGCTAAGCGAGTTTTCTCATCCGCCCGTCTTCTTCTTGGAATAATCGGCATACTGGGAAGTCTTGTTCTTTATGTTTTTGCAGATTCACTAGCGGGCGTTTTAAACAACACGGATGCTGCAATTCCCATTAGGGCGATTTCTCCTGCAGTGTTTTTTGTTGCCCTTGTTTCAAGCTACAGAGGATATTTTCAGGGAAAACAAAATATGTATCCAACCGCCTTTTCAGAGGTTATTGAGGCAGCATTCAAGCTTTTAGTCGGTATTATTTTTGCATTATATTTTATGAGAATGAATATAGACCCAAATCTTTCCATTCCTATAGATTTTCAGACAAAGACTATTCAGACAAAAACCTTAAGAACAGTTTTTGCCGCATCAGGAGCAATTTTCGGAGTTACCGTCGGAACTCTTTGTTCATTTTTACTTATGCTTTTTGTAAGCCTTTTTGATAAAAAGCCAAAAATGCTTATCTCCACATCAGGAAAATCAAGTCTTAAAATCATCAAAGAGCTTGTTGCAATTTCCATTCCTATCACTATCGGGGCTTCGGTTTCATCTCTTACAAGCCTTGTTGACCTTGCAACCATTATGAACAGACTTGTTATTAACCCTGCTGTTTTTGACAGATACGGCTATCTTTTTGAATACGGAACAGAATTTTTCAAGGATGTTGCCGAAGAAGGTCTTGCTATGGCTGAAATTTTGGAGAAAAAGGCTAACATTCTTTACGGAATGTACACAGGTCAGGCACAAACAATGTTCAATCTTCCCCTTACAATAGTTGTGGCTCTTGGAATGAGCGTTGTTCCTGCCATTTCTGCATTGGTTGAAAGAAAAGAACTTGCCGATGCAAAGAAAACCACAGAAAGTGCACTTCGCCTTACTATGCTTTTTGCACTTCCCTGTGCTATCGGTATGTCAGTTTTATCAAAGGAAATCCTTTCCCTTTTATACAGCGACTCGGATGCATACCTTCTCTTAAGAAATCTTTCAATAGCCGTTATCTTCGTTTCAATAGTTTCGGTTTCAAACTCTATTCTTCAGGCTTATGGAAAGGTTTATTATCCTGTTATTAATATGCTTATCGGCGGCGGTGTGAAAGTTATAATGAACTACAACCTGATTCCGATTCTCGGTATTGACGGTGCTCCCGTTGCAACCAACATATGTTATTTTGTTATTGCGGTTTTAAACCTTATATGCATTGCCCGTTTTGTTAAGGTTAAGATAAAAATCGGGGAACTTTTTATCCGTCCCGGATGTGCTGCCCTTGTTATGGGAGCGGCGGCAGTTTTTCTTTCTGACCTTTTCACAAAGGTTTTAGGTCAGGGAAGAATTACAACCCTATTTATCATTGCCTGTGCAGGACTTATTTATGTTATTATGATTTTCCTTTTTGGTGCTGTTTTGGAAGAGGACCTTTTAAACATTCCAAAAGGTGAAAAGATTATACCTATACTAAAGAAAGCAAATCTTATAAAATAAGGAGAAACTTTATGGAAACAAATAATAAATATACCTTTCGCGACCTTCTTGACATAGTTGAGAAACTTCGTATGCCCGGTGGTTGTCCTTGGGATATGGATCAAACTCACCAGAGTATAAAACATAATATTATTGAAGAGGGTTATGAGCTTATTGAGGCAATTGACGGGGGAGACCCTGAAAAAATTGCAGACGAATCAGGCGACCTTTTGCTTCAGGTTATTTTTCACGCACAGATAGGAAAAGAAGCGGGGGAATATAATGTTGATGACTGCATAAACAAAGTTTGCGAAAAGCTTATTCACCGCCATCCACACGTTTTTGCCGGAGACAGCGCAAAAGATGCTGATGAGGTTCTTGAAAAATGGAACCAGATAAAAAGAGAAGACCGTGGACAGGAAACTGCGGCTATGGAGCTTGCAGGAGTTTCAAAAGGCCTTCCCGCCCTTATGAGAGCCGAAAAGGTACAGAAGAAGGCAGGAAAAAACGGTTATGTTTTCCCAACGCCATCAGCCACGGCTGAAAGTGTTTCAGGAATGCTAAAAATACTTGACGGTACAGATGATACAGAAACTGCAGAAAAATATATAGGCAAAATGCTCTTTGAACTTGTTTCTGCAGCAAACGCCCTTGGCGTTGAGCCTGAGCTTGCTCTCTCAAAGCACATTGACCTTTTTATTAAGGAATTTGAAAAGTTCGAAAAATGAAAGATTTGTAAATATAATGTAAAAGCTATTGCATAATTTTTTAAATTGTGGTAAACTAACTGATATAATATTTTGGAGGTATTAACTTATGTTTAATATGTTAACAGTTTATGCAGAACCTGCTCAAAACGCAGCAGCTCAGCAGGCTGCAGGACCTGCAGCTTTGATTTCAAGCTTTTTCCCGCTTATTTTAATGTTTGTGGTTTTCTGGTTTATTCTAATAAGACCGCAGAGAAAAAAGGAAAAACAGCTTAGAGCTATGCTTGCCGCATTAAAGGTTGGAGACGAAGTTGCAACTATTGGCGGTATTCATGGTAAAATATTTAAAATTAAAGATGACCTTTTTGTTCTTGAAACAGGTTCAGGCGCAAACAAGTCATACATTACAGTTGACCGCGGTGCAGTAAGCCGTTTTATAAAGCAGGCTGAAGAAAATAAAAAGCCTACTCCTATTCCGGGTGCTGAGGAAACCGCAACAAACACTGAAGAATAATATTGTTGGCTCTGCTTTTTTGCAGAGTCAATATTTTTAAAGAGGTATATATGAAAAAAGGATTAGTCTTAGAGGGCGGCGCTATGCGTGGTCTTTTTACAGCAGGAATTATTGATGTTTTAATGGAGAAGAGTATCGAAATTGACGGAATTGTGGGGGTTTCTGCAGGGGCTGCTTTTGGCTGCAACTATAAATCCCGTCAAACAGGAAGAGCCATCCGTTATAACTTAAAATTCGCAAGAGATATAAGATATTCCGGACTTTTATCTTTAATCTTTACGGGAAATTATTATAACAAGTGGTTTTGCTATGGCGTAGTTCCGGAAAAGCTTGATATTTTCGACAAAAAAACCTTCAACGAAAATCCTGTGGAATTTTATGTAGTAGCAACAAATGTTGAAACGGGGGATGCAGTTTATAAAAGACTTGACATCTGCGACGAAGACTGCTTTGAATGGATAAGAGCTTCCGCATCAATGCCTCTTGTTTCAAAAATTGTCGAGGTTGGCGGATTTAAGCTTTTAGACGGGGGAATTGCTGATTCAATCCCTCTTAAGTTTGCAGAAAGAGTCGGCTTTGAAAAAACAATTGTCATTCTCACCCAGCCAAGAGATTATATGAAAAAACCAAATAATCTTGTACCACTTATGAAAAAGGTTTTTAAAAATTATCCCGACTTTGTATCTACTATGGAAAACCGACACAAGATTTACAACGAAACACTCAACTATATCAGGGAAAAGGAAAAGGAAGGCTTTATCCTTGTTTTAAGTCCTGACGAGCCGCTCCCCGTAAGCAGAGTTGAGCATTCAAGAAAAAAACTTCTTGCCACATATAAAATTGGCAGAAACGTTGCATACAAGAATATAGATAAAATAAAAGAGTTTTTAAAAGAGGAGGTTTAAAACCTCCTCTTTTTATAGTATAAAGTATCCCGACAATATCCCAATCACTGCTGAAAGGCAGACAATTATTATGGGGTGAACCTTTTTGAACGCAAAGAAAAGCATCAAAAGCGCGGTTGTCACTGACACATAAAATTCTTTTGTTTCAAAAACACTTAATAAAAGTCCCTGAGGAAAGAAAACCGATTTACCGATAGAAAGAACTGCCGCTCCGATAAGCCCCACCACTGCGGGTTTAAGCCCTGACATAGCACCTTTCACGATTTTATTAGTTTTAAATTTTTCATAAAATCTCGCAACCATTAAGATTATTATAAAGGACGGCATCACAACGCCTAAGGTTGCACAGATGCCCCCTAAAACACCGCCCTGATTTGTTCCCACAAAGGTTGCCATATTTATAGCAAATGGTCCCGGGGTGCTTTCGCTCACCGCAATAAAGTCAATAATCTGCGAAAGACTAAGCCAGCCGTGACCTAAAACCTCGGACTGAATAAGAGGAATCATTGCATATCCACCGCCAAAAGTGAAAAGACCTATTTTAAAAAATGTTGCAAACAGGGTTAAAAAAATCATTTTTTAAGCCCCCTTTTACCAAAATGCGAGGTCAAAATTCCCAAACCCCCGCACAGGATTATTATAAAAAGCACGCTCACATCTGTAAATGCGGACAAAACAAATGCGCCGAGCATAATTATAATGCCAACCGTATTTTTTTCCGCTTTTTTAAACATTGTTACGATAGCTTTCAAAATAAGTGCCACGACCCCTGCTCTTATCCCGAAAAAGGCATAGGCTACTGTTTTGTTATCCTGAAATTCCTTTAAAATATAGGAAATAACAGAAATTATCAAAAAGGACGGAAGAGCAACACCTAAAGTTGCCATTGCCGCACCAAAATTTTCTGCAACCTTATACCCTATAAAGGTAGCGGAATTTATAGCAATTGGCCCTGGAGTTGATTCTGCAATTGCAATAATTTCCAAAATATCATCGTCTGAAACCCATTTGTTTTTTTCCACTGCCTCTCTTTGAATAAGAGGAATCATTGCATAGCCTCCGCCAAAAGTGAAAAGACCTATTTTAAAAAATGTTGTGAATAGTTTTAAAAGAGTTTTCATATTCCCCTCCATTTATAAAACAGGGAAGCATTTTATGCTTCCCTGTTTATTATTTACATTTTTATTTAGCGTATTCAACCGCTCTTGTCTCACGAATAACGTTAACCTTAATCTGTCCCGGATATTCAAGACTTTCTTCAATTTTCTTAACAATATCTTTCGCAAGAAGAATTGTTGCTTCATCGTTAACATTATCTGGCTTAACCATAATTCTGATTTCACGGCCTGCCTGAATAGCAAATGAACGTTCAACCCCTTCAAAGGAGTTTGCAATTCCCTCAAGTGCTTCAAGTCTCTTAATATAAGATTCAAGATTTTCGCGTCTTGCAGCAGGTCTTGCCGCTGAAATTGTGTCTGCTGCCTGAACAAGACAAGCTATGCAGGAGTTCGGTTCAACATCGCCGTGGTGAGCCATAATTGCATGGATAACCTTTTCGTTTTCCTTATACTTTCTGGCAACATCAGCACCGATAGTAACGTGTGAACCCTCTATCTCATGGTCAATAGCCTTTCCTATATCATGAAGAAGACCTGATCTCTTTGCAAGAGTAATATCCTCGCCAAGCTCTGCAGCCATAAGACCTGCAAGATGAGAAACTTCAATTGCATGTTTTAAAACATTCTGTCCGTAGCTTGTACGGTATCTGAGACGACCGAGAAGCTTAATAAGTTCAGGATGGAGACCGTGTACCCCTGTTTCAAAGGTAGCTTTTTCACCCTCCTGCTTAATAATCGCCTCAACCTCTCGTTTTGATTTTTCAACTGTTTCTTCAATTCTGCCCGGATGAATTCTTCCGTCAACAATAAGCTTTTCAAGAGAAAGTCTTGCGATTTCTCTCTTAACCGGGTCAAAGCCCGATAAAATAACTGCTTCGGGAGTATCATCAATAATAAGGTCAATACCTGTCAAAGTTTCTATAGTTCTGATGTTTCTGCCCTCACGACCAATAATTCTTCCCTTCATTTCATCATTGGGAAGCTGAACAACCGAAACCGTAGTTTCTGCCACATGGTCAGCTGCACATCTTTGAATTGCCCCTGTGATAATATTCCTTGCCTTTATTTCAGCCTCTTCCTTCGCCTTATCCTCAATACTCTTAACAAGGATAGCGGCATCATGCCTGATTTCACTTTCAACCTGTTTGAGAAGCAAGTCTCTTGCCTCTTGAACCGATAACTCAGAAATCTTTTCAAGCTGACTCATCTGAAGCTTTTTAATTCTGTCAACCTCTTCCTGCTGAGCTTCTGTTTCAGCAATTTTTTTCTGAATCTGCTCTTCTTTCTTTTCGAGAAGCTGAGTTTTTTTGTCGATTGTGTCTTCCTTCTGCTGGATTCTTCTCTCCTGCCTCTGAATTTCGTTTCGTCTTTCTTTTATTTCTTTTTCAAGCTCTGTTCTTTCTTTATGTATTTCCTCTTTTGCCTCAAGTAGTCTTTCTTTTTTCGCACTTTCAGCGTTTTTTATTGCTTTTTCCTTTGCTTCTTCAACTATTTTTTGTGCTTCTTCTTCAGCACTGCCAATTTTATTTTCAGCAATCTTTCTGCGGTATGAATATCCAAATTTGAAACCGATAAAGCTGCATATTATTATAGCTGCAACTGCTATTATTCCTAAAATAATTTCGCCCAATTCACGCACCTCCTTCTAAGTTAGATTTGACGAATTAATATTATTATTTAAAACAAAGAAAATACACATTTAATCAAACATATGCGGCATCTTCAAAATATACAAAATACCACAATTTAATTTTAATAAACATTTGTCTGATTGTCAAGTATTATTTAACAAATTTTAAGAATTTTTCGTCCAACATTTTCCGTCATTTCCTTTTATATTACATTGAAATTATGTATAAAATCCCTTAAAATATAATTATGAAAAAGAAATTTATAAAACCATCGGATTTAATGATAAATATTATATATTACGGAACTGCAACCTCTTTGGGGCTTCTTGTTCTTGGCATCTTTGCATATAAAGCAAACGAGCTTTTCTGGGGCTCAAGCTTTGTTAATTATCAGTGGAGTATAAAGCTTATTCTCTCCGCGATGAGCCTTTTTGTCCAGTCCTTCGTCTTTGCCCTTTTGTTTGAATGTGTAAGACTCGGTATGAAAAAATAAAAGAGATGCTCTGCATCTCTTTTATTATGTAGAAAACAACATAACCAAATTATATATCAATGGTGCAAAAACAATAGCAGGAAGAAAGTCTGAGACCTTTATTTTTGTTATTCCCATCAAGTTTGTGCCTATCATTATAATCAATATTGAGCCTGCACAAGTCATTTCATTAATAGCTCCTACAGTCATAAGCGGTGCCACAAGTCCTGCAAGAAGAACAAGTCCGCCTTGTATAACCAGAACCGAAACAGCAGACAAAAGCACTCCAATTCCAAGGCTTGATGCAAGAATCATAGAGGACACCAAATCTAGGGTTGCCTTTGTGATTAAAATTGAATTATCACCTGTTAGTCCTGCCTGAATTGAGCCAGTCACCGTCATTGAGCCTACGCAGAACAAAAGGGTTGCAGATACAATTCCTTCCGCAATTGAAACATTTTGCCTCTCTTTTTTGAATTTCGTCTCCACGGTATTTGCAAGGGTGTTTATAGCCCCGTCTATATCAAGGAGGGTTCCACATATAACACCAAGCACAATGGATGCTATGACTATAAGCACATTTTCACCGCTGAGGCTACCAGTTATCCCAATATAAAGCGTGCAGGCACCAAGACCTGTCATAGTTGCTCTTCTAACTCTTTCAGGAATCCCCTTTTTAAATAATAACCCCACTAATGAGCCAAATATAACGGTTATCACATTAACAATTACTCCAAGCATATTTTGCTATTACCCCATTTTTTTATTTAAATATAAAAGAAGACATCCTACTGGATGTCCTCTCAAGTTCCGGCAACTACTTACTTTCCCAGGCAGCCGGAGCGTTAAAAAAACAATCCTGTGAATTGTTTTTAGCGTAGGAAGCCAAGTTTCATCAGCTACCACACTTTTTTATTCTGAATATAAAAGAAGACATCCTACTGGATGTCCTCTCAAGTTCCGGCAACTACTTACTTTCCCAGGCAGCCGGAGCGTTAAAAAAACAATCCTGTGAATTGTTTTTAAAGTCGGGGG
>JAZSOT010000043.1:0-38633 GCA_045537065.1 Clostridia bacterium
TCTTGTTGCAATACAGACCATTATAAATATTGCGGTTGTAACATCAACCATGCCTGTTACGGGTATGCCACTGCCGTTTTTCAGTTACGGCGGAACGGCACTTGCTGTTACTATGACGGAAATGGGTATAGTTCTTAATATATCAAGACATAGTGAATAAAACTTTGTTTGGAGGCGGGATAAATTGCGTCTTTTGCTGTGTGGCGGAGGAACTGCAGGTCATATAAATCCGGCAGTTGCTGTTGCCGATATTGTTAAACAAAAGGAAGAAAAATGCGAAATACTGTTTGTGGGAACAGAAGAGGGTATGGAAAAAAGCCTTATTCCCCTTAATGGCTATAATATAAAGTTTATAAAAATTCATGGGTTTAAGAGAAAAATTTCCACACATAATTTTAAGGTTTTTATGGAACTTATAAAGGCCATAGAGGAGTCTAAAAAGATTATAAAGGACTTCGGACCTGATGTTGTTCTTGGAACGGGCGGATATGTAACAGGTCCTGTGCTTTTTGCAGCGTCCCTTTTGAAAATCCCTTGTATGGTCCACGAATCAAATGCATATCCCGGAGTAACGGTGAGACTTTTGTCAAATAGGGTTGATATAGTTGCCCTTGCTATGAGGGAAGCGGAAAAATTCTTGAAAAGACCTAAAAGAGTAGAAATAACGGGAAATCCCATAAGACCGTCTATTCTTAATATAACAAGGGAAGAAGCAAGAGAAAAGCTGAAACTTGGAGATAAGAAAACGGTTTTAATTTTTGGAGGAAGTCTTGGGGCTGAACATTTTAATGATGTGGTGTGTGATTATATCTCAAGTGAAGTCAAAGAGAATAGAATAAATTTCATTATGGCATCAGGGAAAAATAATCAGTATCAAAGGCTGATAGAAAGATTTAATTCAAATGGAATTAATCCATGTGACTATGAAAATTTGAGAGTATCGGAATATATTTTTGACATTGAATATGCCATGAATGGTGCCGATATGATAATTGCCCGTTCAGGAAGTTCAGTTTCCGAAATGCTGGCTGCAGGAAAACCTGCTATCTTAATTCCGTCACCTAATGTTGCGGGAAATCATCAGGAGCATAATGCGAGAGCCGTGGAGAAAGCCGGTGCTGCGGTTGTTATTTGTGAGGATAGACTAAATAAAAATTCTCTCAAAACTGCGGCAGAGAGCATTTTGTTTGATAATACAAATCTAAAAAAAATGTCGGCTGCGGCAGAAAAGGCAGCAATTACCGATGCGGCAGAGAGGCTTTATGCCCTTTTGAATGAGATAAAAAAATAGCTTTTTTATAAAAGAACACTTTTTTATATTCGGCATAATATGTAATGCAGAATAGTTTTTAAGGGAGGTGTTCTTTTGTGGGTTTATTGGAAATAAAGGGAGACAGGAGGCTTTGTGGGAAAACTTGTATTCACGGAGCGAAAAATGCAGTTCTCCCTATTCTTGCTGCAACAATAGTTGCAGACGGAAACTTTGTTATACATAATTGCCCCGACCTTAGTGATGTGAGGGTTGGTTTTAAAATTCTTGAAAGTCTGGGGGCAAAATGCTCATATAACAAAAAAGAAAGCACGGGTTATATAAACTCTGATAATATTTCAGGGTATGAAATTTCAGAAAGCCTTATGTGCGAAATGCGTTCCTCGGTTATGTTTCTCGGGGCGATTTTATCAAGATGCAAAAAGGCAAAAATAACCTATCCGGGCGGATGTGAGCTTGGGCCGAGACCTATTGATTTGCATCTTAAGGCGTTTCGTCAGCTTGGCGTGAAAATCGAAGAATATAACGGGTTTATTCATTGTGAAATTGAAAAAGTGAAACCTGCAAATATAAATCTGCAAATTCCAAGTGTTGGTGCAACGGAGAATATAATGCTTCTTTGTGCTGTATCAGAGGGCGAAACTGTTATAGAAAATGCTGCTTGCGAGCCTGAGGTTGAGGATTTACAAAATTTTCTGTGCAGTATGGGTGCTGATATAAAAGGCGGAGGAACCTCAAGAATAGTTATAAACGGTGTAAAAAAGCTTCACGGAACGGAATATGATATTATTCCCGACAGAATTGTTGCATCAACTTATATATGTGCTGCGGCTTGTTGCGGAGGGGATATTCTTCTTGATAATGTTTGTATGGAGCATATAAGTCAGCAGATTTCTATGCTTTGCGATGCAGGGTGCGATATTAAGTGTGTTGGAAGTTCACTAAGAATAAGAGTGAAAGAAAGACTGAATGCCTTAAAACTTATAAAAACATCCCCGTATCCCGGCTTTCCAACAGATGCACAGGCGGTCTTTATGTCTGCTATGACAACAGCAGAGGGAACAACCGTTTTTGTGGAGAATATTTTTGAAAGCAGATTTAAGCATATATCAGAGCTTACCAAAATGGGGGCTGATATAACTGCAGAGGGAAGAGTTGCTGTTGTTAGAGGCTGTGACTTCCTTCAGGGAGCAAGGGTGTGTGCAAGTGACCTTAGAGGAGGGGCGGCTTTGGTTGTTGCAGGGCTTTCTGCCTTTGATAAAACCATTATAAGCCAGGTCTCTCATATTGACAGAGGATATGAATCAATCGAAAGAGATTTTTCTGCATTAGGTGCAGATATAAAAAGGAAAAAACTATAAATAAAAGGTGATTTTCACCTTTTATTTAAAAGGAAGGACAAGCTGTTTATGAAGAAAAAGAAAAGAATACGCCTGAAAATCAGAATAAAAAGAAAAAACAACATAAAAAGCGTTCCGCTTGAATTAAACAGCATTGAAAAAAGAAAGCTTGAACTTAAAAAAACAAGAAGAAATCAGAGAATAAAAAGAAAGCTTATTATTTTTTCAGCCTTTGCCATTGCTTTAGGTGTGACCGTGATTATATTCAAAGCACCTTTTTTTAATATAAAAGAGGTTGTGTGTGTGGGACAGGAAAGACTTTCAGAAGAAGAAATCTTAAAATATGCAAAGGTTGTAAAAGGAGAAAATGTGTTTATAACTAGCCTTAAGGATGTGAAAACAAGGCTTTCTAAAATTCCATATGTGAAAGAATCAAATGCAAGAAGAATTTTTCCCGACAAGATAAAACTGTGGGTTAGAGAATGTCAACCCTCTTTTGTAACAAAAAGCCAAGGGAAGTTCATAGTTTGCGACACGGATGCAAAGGTTCTTGAAATTGTTCCTGAAAATGCGGAAAATTTATGTGAAATAACTTTTCCGAAAAGCTTCTCTCAGGAGGCCGGAAAACAGCTTATACCAAATGACAGTGCTGAAAATATTAAGTTTCTCGAAATAATAAAAACAATGGGAGAGTTAAATCTTATAAATTATACAACAACTATTGACTTTACGGATATTTCAGATATAATAATATTGTACGACGGAAGGCTTAGGATAAAGCTTGGAAACACAACAGATGTGTCGTATAAACTGAAGTTTATAAAAGAAGTTATTGACAAAAATATTTCATCACATGAAAGAGCGACTATAGATTACACAGGAGAGACTCTGTTTGTGGGTCAGTTTGAGGATGATGAGCTTCAAATTGAAGAGGCAGAGAGTGATGAGACAGAAAATAAGGAAGAAGAGATAGTCTCAGAGGTTAAAGAAGAGGAGACGTCTCAAGAGTAGGAAAGGATAGTTAGATTTTAATGAACAGAAAAAAACTGAGATTTCAACTGCCTGTATCAATTGTTGTTTTTGTTCTGGTTTTCGGGATAACCTGGCAGATAAAAGGGGTTAAGAAAAACAGTGCAGTTGATGGGCAGATTTCAACAAGAATAGAAACCCTGCAGAACGACTATAGAAAAGAGCTTGAAAAAAATGAAGCTCTTCTTCAACAGATTGTTGAGCTTCAGGGGGATATTTCAAAATACAGAGATCAGGTTTCTCAAAGCGGTGGTGCAACTGATATTTTAAAAACCGAGCTAAACCGTGCGGAAATGGTTGCAGGGCTAACAGATGTTGAGGGAAGCGGCATAACTGTCACTTTAAAGGATGGGTCATCAAATCAGGCAACAGGAACGATTGTTTATGATGATAATTATGGAATTGTTCACGATTCTTATGTGCTTATGTTTTTAAATGAACTGAGGGCAGCAGGGGCAGAGGCTCTTTCTATCAATGATGAAAGAATCCTTGCAACAAGTGAAATAAGATGTGCGGGCCCAACCATAAGTATAAACAACACAAAAAAAGCAGCTCCTTTTGAAATAAAGGCAATAGGGGACCCTGATACTTTAGAGAATGCACTTAAAATGCCTGGCGGTGCAGTTGACCAGATGAAATTCTATGGGATTGATATAACAATCAAACGTTCAAATAAGCTCGTTGTAAAGAAATACACAGGCTCAAGCACATATAAATATGCTAAACCCGTAGTGAAAAAGGAGGGTGAATAATGCTTTTTGCAGTTGCGGTTGTACTTGGTATTATTTTCGGACTTATCATTCCGTATAACTTAACATCAGATACCCTTCCATATGTTGCAGTTGCAATTATTGCAGCCCTTGATTCGGTTTTTGGCGGTATTGTGGCGAATTTCAGCAAAAGATTTTCCATATATGTTTTTATGACAGGACTTATCTCCAACGCAATTCTTGCGGTTATTCTTACATATGTGGGAAATATTCTTGGAATAAACCTGTCTTTTGCGGTTATTATCGTGTTTGGTGTAAGACTCTTTAATAATCTTGCCAATATTAGAAGAGCGACTATAGACAGATATGTTCTTGAAAAGGTTAAATTCAGGACAAACACCGATTATATCGGGATAGAGGCAGGCAAAGAAATACCTGAGACAGAAATTGATGTTGAGGAAGAAGAGGAAAAAAATATAGAAGAAACAGAGGAAAATTCTGACTAAGGTCAAAAAAAGAATAAAAATGTAACAATTTTGTAATATTTTTTGAAATAACTATTTACAAATTTAAAATTTTTGATATAATTATAATGTAGGTATATAATTAGGCTATTAATAAGTTGATGTTATATAAATTGTGTAACAGAGGAGGAGAATATTTTGTTTGAATTTGAAACAGAAGCTACAAGCCCTGCGGTTATAAAAGTCGTGGGTGTTGGTGGTGCAGGAAACAATGCAGTTAACAGAATGATTGAAGCAGAGGTTAAGTGTGTAGATTTTATTGCTATAAATACAGACAGACAGGATTTAACCCTGTCAAAAGCAACACAGAAAATTCAGATAGGTGCAAAGCTCACAAAGGGTCTTGGTGCAGGTGCAGTTCCGGAAATCGGAGCTAAAGCTGCAGAAGAGAGCAGGGATGAAATTGCTCAGTATCTTCAGGATGCGGATATGGTATTCGTAACTGCAGGTATGGGCGGCGGAACAGGAACAGGTGCTGCTCCTATCGTTGCAGAAATTGCAAAAGAAATGGGCATTTTAACTGTTGGTATCGTAACAAAACCATTCTGGTTTGAAGGAGCAACAAGAGCGAAAAATGCAAAGATTGGTATAGAAAATCTTAAGAATGCAGTTGACACACTAGTTGTTATTCCAAACGACAAGCTTCTTGCAATTGCAGAAAATAAGACTCCTATAACAGAGTCATTTAAGGCTGCAGACGATGTTTTAAGACAGGGTGTTCAGGGTATATCAGACCTTATTTCAAGACCTGGTCTTATTAGTCTTGACTTTGCGGACATTAAAACGATTATGAAAAACACAGGCTATGCTCATATGGGTATTGGCAAAGCAACAGGAGAAAACAGAGCTGCAGATGCTGCAACAAAGGCTATTAACAGCCCGCTTCTTGAAACAAGCATCGCAGGTGCAAAGGGTGTTATTCTTAACATCACCGGCGGTTCTGACCTTGGAATTCTTGAAATTCAGACAGCTTCCGAGCTTATCACAAATGCAGCAGATTCCGATGCAAATATCATTATTGGTGCAATTATAGATGAAACATTAGGAGACGAAATTCAGGTAACTGTTATTGCAACAGGCTTTGAAGGCGGAGCTCCGGAAATCAAGTCACTTTTCGGAGGTGAAAAGAAAACCGGTTTTTTTTCGGCACTGAACAAAGAGACTGAAAAAAAAGAGGATAGCTTCAAGTCAATTATAAAAGAAGAGGCAGAAGCAAAGCCTGAGCTACAAGAAAAAAACACAGGCATTTTCAGTAACTTTGGCGAAGACGATGGAATAGATGTTCCGGTTTTTCTTCGTAAGAATCAAGATTAGTTATGTTTCATACATAAAGAAAATTTATAAAACCGCTGGATCTTTTCAGCGGTTTTTTCATTTGCAATTATAATAGATAATTTTTGAGGTTATAGTTTCAATGGTTTTTACATAAGTGTATGTTTTTCTTGCATTATTAATAAAAATATGATAAAATTATATTAGGCTTTGTGTAATTAATCATAAGTGAGGGATAGTAATGAGTCAGATTTCAGTTATAATTCCGGTATATAATGCTGAAAAAACATTGACTAGATGTTTAGACAGCATAATGAAACAGACGTTTGATGATTTTGAAGCAATATTGATTAATGACGGTTCAAAAGATAAGAGTGAAGAAATCTGTAGTAAATATTGCGAAAAGGATAACAGATTCCGGCTCATAAGTCAGGAAAACGCAGGACCATCCAAGGCTAGAAACAGAGGGATAGATGAAGCTGTTTCCAAATATCTTGCGTTTGTGGATACGGATGACTATATAGAACCTGATATGCTGGAAAACCTATTTAATGCAGCTGAAGAATCTATGGCGGAACTCACTGTGTGTGGATATTATAACGAGAAGGAAAATGGCAGTAAGAACATACATTCATTCAAATATGCACCGGGTGTTTATAAGGGAGAAGAACTTAAAAAGATTGTGATGGAAGCTATAGATATGGGGGTAAACGGCAATATACCGCCGTACTCTTGTATAAGATTTGTAAAAAAAGAGTGTATGGAAAATCCCAGAATTAGATTTAACACAGACATATATCGTAGTGAGGATTATCTAATATGGAACATATTGTTTTCAAAAATAAGTTGTTTATGTCTTATAACAGATAAGCCTCTTTATCATTATATCGAAAATGAATCTTCCATAACTCATCGTTATATAAAGAATTACTGGGATATGTCAAAAATAATATATAATGAATTGGAGAAAATATATCCCTCAGATAAAGATGTTAAGGAACATCTGGATATTATGCTTATGCGTAGAGCTTGTTTATCTTTAAGTATTGCATGTCGGTCCGCGGAAAGAAAAATATTTTACGAAGATGTGAAAAAAGTTTTGTCTGACAAAGTTTTACACGGGGTAATAAAGGCAATTCCTTTTAAAATAGGAGTAAAAAGAGAAAGAATTAGATATATTCTCTTTAAGTTTCGCCTGTATTTTATAATATGGTTGATATTCGGATTAAGGCATGCAAAGATGCATAAATAATTATGTTTTATGGAGTGGGGATTAAATGAAGACAGGAATTATAACTTTTCATTTTGCACATAATCAGGGAGCGGTTTTGCAGTGTTATGCATTGCAGAAAGCCCTTGGTGAAATGGGGCATGAGGCAAGTGTCATTAATTATTGTCCGGTATATCATACAGTGCGTTATTCTGCAATAAGAAACCCTTTTTTGATGGCAAAGCAGAGCTATAATAAAATGAAAAACAGAAAAATTACTGTCCGTATATATAATATGGCAAGAAACTTTGCCAAAGGAATTTATATTAATATAAAGAAAACATATGTTTTGAGAGAAGAAAATTTTTCGCGTTTTATAAATAAAAATCTTAATTTATCAGATAAGTATAAAACACTGGATGCTCTTCGCAAAAATCCGCCGAAATATGATGCATATGTATCAGGAAGTGACCAGTTATGGAATCCCGAGCTGATGGACGGGGCCTTTGACCCTGCATATTTTCTGGATTTCGGAGCTGGGGATATAAGGAAAATTACATACGCTGTAAGTTTAAAAGAAAGCTATACAAATGATGAAAAAAAGGTTATGAAAAAGCTTTGCGAAAATCTCGATGCTGTGTCTATTCGTGAGGAAAATGCCACAGCTGATGAGGTGTTAAATGGTGATTATACTGTGTGTATTGACCCCACATTACTTTTTGGTATGGAGGATTATGAAGAGGTGATATCCGAAAAGACAGAAGATAAGCCTTATATTTTTGTCTATGGGTTTCAAACTTCTGATGAAATTATTGAAGCGGTAAACAAGATTTCACAAGAACTGGGGGTTCGGGTAATTAATGGTTCTCCTGACAGAATTAATATAAAAGGGGTGGAAAAGGTATATAACTATGGCCCCGATGAATTTTTGAGTTATATAAAGAACGCAGAGGTTGTTATAACAAATTCTTTTCACGGAACAGCATTTTCTTTAATATTTAAAAAGAAATTTGTTACAATATCACACACCACAAGAGGAAAACGTATGATTGAACTTCTTGGAAAACTGGGATTATCTGACAGAATATGGGGAAATTCGGAATGTGACTGGAATAAGGATATAGATTATGCTGAAGCAGGGAAAAAGCTTGAGGAATTAAAGGCTGAGGCATTTGATTATCTTAAGAAAAACTTAGATACAGTATAAATGTATGGAGGGATAATATATGCCTTTATTATTTGATGAAAAAAACAAAGCGCAGTGTTGCGGTTGTTCTGCATGTTTTGCAGTATGCCCTGTTGGTGCAATAAAATTTAAGGCTGACAGCGAGGGGTTTTTATATCCTGAAATCAATGGTGAAATGTGCGTTGGATGTAATAGGTGTATAAATGTATGCCCTCTTAAGAAAGATAGGAAAGATGTTTCTGAAACTCAAAAATTTTATGCAGTAAAACACCGTCAAAAAGATACTGTGCTTAAAAGTTCATCAGGTGGATTTTTCACGGCAGTATCAGATAGGATATTAGACAGCGGTGGAGTGGTTTATGGTGTTGCATTTGATGAAAATTTTTATGCCGTACATATCCGTGCAGAAAATAAAACCGCACGGGACAGAATGAGAGTTTCAAAATACCTCCAGAGTGATTTAAAAGATACTTTCAAAAAGGTCAGAGAAGATTTAAACAAAGGTATAGATGTTTTGTTTACCGGAACTCCGTGTCAGGTTGAAGGGATAAAAGAGTTTTTTGGAAAAGACTATGAAAACTTATATACAATGGATGTTATATGTCATGGGACTCCAAGTCCTCTTATGTTTTCAGAACATATAAAAAACATAGAGAAAAAGTGCAAAGCAAAGGTTATAGGATATAAATGCCGGTCAAAGGTAAAGGGTTGGCATACTCATACAGAAGAAGCTTTTTTTGATAATGGAAAGAGTCAGGCAGGAACGCTGCTCTTGCAGGAACACAAAGTTTTGTTTTATTCAGGATACATTTTAAGACCTTCCTGCTATGAATGTAAATTCACAAACTTGAAAAGGCCTTCTGATATAACGTTAGGGGATTTTTGGGGGATTGAAAAGGTTATGCCTGAGTGGGACGATCAAACAGGAACATCTATGATTCTTGTAAACACTTTAAAAGGAGAGCATCTTTTTGAAAACATAAAACCCAATATAGCTTTTCGGGAGAGTACCACATATGGAAGACAGCCTCAACTTGAAAGAAGTGCGGCTAAACCTGGTGACAGAGAGGATTTCTGGAATTTATACTATAATTATGGATACCCCTATGTTTCTTCAAAATATGGAAGAAATAATCTTACGGAAAAGTTAAAAATAATAGTAAAAAAGCTTTTGAGACGGTAAAATATTCAGTGTCTATGTGAAAGAATATGATTTATAAGGAGAAATTATGAACAAGACGGCTAAAAATTCGGCAATTTATCTATTTGGAACCATTGTGATGGCTGTGGTCAGTTTTATAAGTACAATGGTTCTCACAAGAGTGCTTGAACAGAAGGTTTATGCCTTATATGGGTTGCATTCTACATTCGCTACGGTTTCTATGATGGTTATTTCACTTGGAAATGCCTCAGCATACACGCGATTTTATTATAATCATGGTTACACACAAAAGGGTTTTTTATTAAAGGTTTTAAAATTGCCGATGATATTGTTCCCTATATTTACTATACTTGTTTTGGAACCAACACATACTATTATAAATTATGTGTTTAAAAGTGAATTATCCTATATAGCGATTTTTATTTTTCTTGCATATATTTTGTTTACCTTACTTCATAGATTTACTCAGATTACGGTGAGAATGGAAGAACATGCATGGAACTATATCCTTTCAAATATATTTGCTAAAGCCGGATTTGTTGTTGTAGTTGTTGTTGCGTATCTTATATTCAGAAAAGTTTCATTTGAAATGGTGCTTTTATCATTTGCAATAGCAGCAATTTTTTCTGTTTTGATAAATCTTCCTGTGGTTATAAAGGTCGCAAATGAAGAAAAAAAGGCTGATCAGAAGGTAAGGGGAAAAGATATCTATAGCTATGGTGTTCCCTATATGATGAATGAAGCTTTAATTCTTGTTATTCCTTTAATTGAAAAGGTTATAGTAAGAGATTTAGCCGGTTGGGAAGTCCTTAGTGTGTTTACTGCTGCTTCTATTTTTCAAACTGTTGCATCAATGATTTCTCAGACAGTTGTCAATGTATGGAACCCCATTGTTTTTAAAAACTGCGACAATCCTGATAAACTAAAACCAATAATACATAACTTTGGGTTGGCGGCTACGGTGCTTTTTATGATAGGAACAGCTTTTCTTATAATTTTAAGAAGATGGCTCGTGCTTATCTTGGATGCAAGTTATTATGAGGTATATATAATTGCACCGGCTATGTTTTTTGGTGCACTTTTTAATATTTCATCATATATTTATGGATGTGGAATAACTATAAAAAAGAAAACGTTACATCTAGTTGCAATCCCGATTATTCAGCTTTTTATAACAGTTGCTATTTGCTATATTGCAATTCCGAAAATTGGTCTTGCCGGAGTAGGACTTGCATCAATAGCAGGAATTGTTGTGAGCCGTATTTATAGATTTGTGGTAGGAATGAAACTTTACAGCACGGGAGAGAATGAGAGCGTTACAATTTTACTTTATACTATAGCATCTTTAATTGTGATTTCAGCAATGTTCTTTATATCTTTCACAGCAGATATTATTTTGGGTACAGGGCTTATTGCGGTAACTCTCATTCTCACAGGCGGAAAGCTTAAAGCTCTCTATAAAGAGGTATCTTTGTTTATTGTGAAAAAATAGGAAAAGTAATTTTTTACATTATTTTCTATAATTAGACTGCTATTGACAAAAATATAAATTTGGGTGTATAATATACAAATCATAAAAAACATACAAAAGGAATTGATGACATGAAATACTTAATAGACACAGCGAATTTAAGTGCAATAAAGCATTGCAACAAGTATTATCCAAACAACAAATCCAACCTTAGTTTCTAAGGAAAAGGCAGATTTTTGGACTCTTATGGAGGGAATAAGAAATATTATAGGACCTGAAAAAATGCTTCATGTACAGACTGTTCAGAAGAGTGCTTCTAAAATTGTAGAGGAGGCAAAAGTTCTTCAGGAAAGATTGGGAGGAAATCTATTTATAAAAATTCCTATCAGTGAAGAAGGATTAAAGGCTTCTATGGCTCTTAATAAGAAAGGTATAGGAGTTACAATGACTGCTATTTTCACACCTGCACAGGCTCTAATTGCTGCAAAAGCAGGGGCATCATTCGTAGCACCTTATGTTAATCGTCTTGATAATATTTTAGGAGACGGAACCCGAGTTGTTGAAGAAATTGTTGAGCAGTTTGATATATACGGACTTGATTGTCAGGTTCTTGCTGCAAGCTTTAAGAATGCAGAACAAGTTCACAAATGTGCTCTTTCGGGATGTCATTCTGCAACACTTGCCCCAAGCATATTCAAAAATCTTATTCTGTATCCTATGACAGATGCCACAATTGAGGGCTTTGAAAGGGATTGGAGCGAGGTTTATGGGGATAAAACAATTCTTGATTTTTAAGGCATATTTTTTTGTTATAAAACCATCATTTAAGCTAAATAAAAAAATCACCTTATTATTAATAAGGTGATTTTTTATTTGCTTTTATTAGTCACCAAAGCTTACGCCAATAGCCTTTGCAATTCTAACGAGTTCGCCGTTTGGATCAACTGCTTTGTTAGAACCGATAACATTTTCAAGTGATTCGTATGACATTTCGTTGCCTTTTAATGCAACCATGTTACCGAATTTACCTTCCATTAAAAGTTCAACAGCGTGTGAACCATAACGTGTTGATAAAATTCTGTCGTTAGCTGTTGGAGAACCGCCACGCTGTGTATGACCGAGAATAGTAGCTCTTGCCTCTAAACCAACAAGCTCTTCAAGCTGTTCAGCAACAACATTTGCAATACCGCCAAGACGGATTGGATCAGGGCTGTTTTCAATAACCTTAGAAACGAAAACTTCGCCATCCTTTGGTTTAGCACCTTCAGCAACAACAACGATAGAATAGTTTTTGCCGCGTGCAACATTTTTCTTTATATCTTTAGCAACCTTTTTGATGTCGTATGGAATTTCAGGAATAAGTATTGCATCAGCAGCACCGCCAACACCTGCATAAAGAGCAAGGAAACCTGCATATCTTCCCATAGCTTCAACAACGATAATTCTGCTGTGAGATTCAGCAGTTGTTTTTAATCTGTCGATAGAGTCAACACAACATTCAATAGCAGTGTCAAAACCGAAAGTTGTATCTGTTGCAGCAAGGTCATTATCAATTGTCTTTGGAACACCAACAACCTTAACACCTTTTCTTGAGAAATCACGGCCGCTGGTTAAAGTTCCGTCACCGCCGATGATAACAAGAGCATCAATACCTGCTTTTTTAAGATTTTCAACGCCAACATCAGAAACGTCGCCGTGGCAAGTATTTCCGTTTTCGTCTTCATAAGTATAATCAAAAAGATTATCCTTGTTTGAACTGTAAAGAATTGTTCCACCCTTTGAAAGGATTTCTTCAACATTGTCAAGGTCAAGTTTGATAAACTCGTCACCACCAAGATATAAACCACGGTAACCATGTTTAATACCAACGACTTCAAGTCCATATTTTAAAATTGCAGTTTTTGTTACGGCACGAATAACAGGATTCAATCCGGGACAGTCGCCGCCGCCGGTCATAATACCGATTCTTTTAATTTCACTCATAGTTAATTCCTCCATATATAATTGTTTAGGTTTATTTTATCCGCAAAACGGAGTTTTTATATAAACCAAAATGACAAAAATTTAACAGATAACATTATATAATAATAAGGGTTATTTTTCAAGAGTGGATTGGTACATTTGTATAATTTATCAAAAAAATGTTGAAAAATTATGGTTTTAGTATCATTTTAGCTAAATTTGGTTAGCAAATATTTTTACTTATTGTATATTATGATTTGCAATAAAAAAAGGACCGGAGCCCTTTTATCTATATAGCGATATTATATCATTTGCAATGTTTTTCACATCTTCAATCAAATGACTTGGAGATATAACCTGAACTTCTGCACCAAAGCCCAAAATCCAGGAAATAAAAACAGGGCTGACAGAAATTTTAAGATTAACAATAAAATGTTCTTTGCCGTCTTTTATAAGAGTTATATCCTTTCCAAAACGGTCAATGAAAACACCTGCTAGTCTGCTGGTTGCCCTGAGGGTAACAACACTTTCCTTTCCGCCGTACATACCAAACATACTGCTTGTGTATTTTGCGGTGTCAAAGCCCTCTATTGGGGCCTTTGCTTTTTCGTTAAGGATTTTTATTTCTACCATTTTATCTACTCTGAAATGAATTATTTTTTTTCTTTCCTCGCTGTATGCTATAAGGTAATAATTTTCTTCATTCCAAGTAAGTCCGAGAGGGGTTTCCCTATATATTTCCCCATTTCTTTTAAATTGTTGGTTTTTCTCGGTGTTCCATTCAAAATATCTGAATGAAATCATCTTTCCCTGCCTCATGGCAAGGTGGATGGCATCAACATTATAAAAAATCTGTTCGTTTGGGGTTTTAACTCTCCCTGCCACAAAAACCTGTCTTCTAAGCTGTTTAGCATTGCTTAGGCTTGTAAGTTTTTCAAGCTTTTTTATAAGCTCAAGGCTTTTTTTGTGGGTTATAAATTTTGCAGACTGAACTGTGTCAACTAAAAGCTTAAGTTCGGGAAGTTCAAGAGGTCTTTCTCCGATATAATATAGATTTGAACCTGATGAAATTTTTATAATATCTATCCCGAAATTACAAAGAGCATCGATATCGTCATAAACAGATTTTCTTTCTGCATCTATTCCGTAGGAGGAAAGCTCTTTGATTATTTCGCTTGTGGACATGGGATGCTCTTCGTCGGTTTTCTCCATCAATATTTTTAAAATATATAAAATTTTAAGCTTTTGGTTTGCTTTTTTACTCATTGTCAATCAGCTCGGACACATCCCCGTCGGTATCTGTGTCAACCTTTGTTTCGATTTTGGCCTTTTTCAGGATTTTAACATCTTTTGCATCAATAACCTTAATAACGGCATCATCATCTTCGCCAAATTTAACCTTAATAATACCCTTGATAACGAAAGCATCAATAACAACCCCGCGGTTGCCTTCGTGTTCAATAAGAGAGCCTTTTGTGGGAACGATTTTCAGCATTTCGTCATAAACATTCTGTTCATACTGAAGACAACACATAAGTCTTCCGCAAACCCCTGAAATTTTTGTGGGATTAAGACTTAGTCCCTGCTCTTTTGCCATTTTTATAGAAACAGGATGGAAGTCATCAAGAAATGTTGAACAGCATAAAAATCTTCCGCAAACACCAATTGCTCCAAGGTGTTTTGCCTCGTCCCTGACACCGATTTGTCTCAGCTCAATTCTTGTTTTGAAGACACTTGCAAGGCTTTTAACAAGTTCCCTGAAATCTATTCTTCCCTCAGCGGTGAAATAGAAAAGGATTTTGCCTCTATCAAAGGTGTATTCTGCATTGATAAGCTTCATTTCAAGCTTATGTTCTTTAATTTTTTCAAGAGCAATCTTAAATGCTTCTTTTTCTTTTTGTTTGTTTTCCTCCCGTTGTTTTTTGTCCTGTTCTGTTGCCTTTCTTAAAATAGGCTTAAGAGGAGCAACAATATCCTCCTCGTTTACCTGCCTGTTTTCGAGGGCAACAAAGCCAAATTCAACGCCTCTGGAGGTTTCAACAATTACATTATCATTATATTTTAATTTAATACCTGCAGGGTCAAAATAATAAATTTTTCCCGCAGAATTAAATCTTACTCCTATTACTTCTATCATGTATTACCTCCCAAAAATCTATCACCATCATCTGCACGGATGCAGAAAAGTTAACATTCTGTTCTATATCGGACGAACTCCTAAGAAGAACTTCCAAAAGTTCAAGTGATGCACCTTTTTCGATTTTTTTGCAATAAGCATCAAGACATTCTTTTTTGTCAGGGCATAAAAGCGGGGCGCAAGCCCCTGCATCATTTAACTTTAGTAGGTCGCTGAAAAATGACCTGAGCACCTCCAGAATATCCCCGAAAGAATTTTTGTTTGCTTTTAAAAATTTTATAAAATCAAACATATTTTTATAGGCAGGATTTAAAAGAGATGAAAGATGTGAGAAAACCTCGTCTCTCAAAAGTAGGGCATCTTCATTTTCCAGAATTTTAATTGCTCTTCCAATAGAGCCTGCCGACATAAGAGAAATAATTTTTGCCTTTTCACTGTCTGTCTGTTTTTTTTCAAGAAGATATTTTTCAATATCACGGCTTTCAAGAGGAGAAAATTTAATAATATTTGCCCTTGAAAGAACGGTGTCTAAAAATGCACCCGAATTCTGTGCAATCATTATAATTGTGCAGTAGAGAGGGGGTTCTTCAAGAATTTTCAAAAGACTGTTCTGAGCGGATATGTTCATAGTGTCCGCTTTTGGAATAATATATACTTTGCGGTCTGAAACAGATGGCTTTAAATAAATCTCCTGTTTCATTTGTCTTATGGTGTCGGTTAAAATAGCGGAGGATTTTTTTGACGGGTCATAAAGCCCGTTTGTTATAATTCTAACATCAGGATGAGTCCCTGCAAGACACATTCTGCAGCTTTGACATTTTCCGCACATTTCTTTTTCTTCAGGAGCATCACACATAAGCATAGAGGCAAAGCTAAGGCTGAGAGAAAATTTCCCGCAGCCCTCTATTCCCTCAAAAATATAGGCATGTCCTATGGAATTTGTATCTATAGCTCTTTTCAGTATGTTTTTAACACTTTCGTGTCCGTATATTTCAGAAAATTTCATATTTATTAAAACTTAATGCGTTTTGCGATATAATCTGTAAGTTCAGAAATCTTAACTCTCTCCTGTTCCATTGTATCACGGTCACGAACGGTAACTGCACCGTCTTCTTCTGAATCGAAGTCGTATGTGATACAGAAAGGAGTTCCGATTTCGTCCTGTCTGCGATAACGCTTTCCAATGCTTCCTGCATCATCAAATTCGCAGTTAAATTCTGCAGCAAGAAGGTCAAACACTTCTTCTGCTTTTTCAGAAAGCTTTTTAGAGAGAGGAAGAACTGCTGCCTTAACAGGTGCAAGAGCGGGATGGAATCTCATAACAACCCTTGTATCATTCTTCTCTGCGTCAACAACTTCTTCGTCATATGCTTCAACCAAGAATGCAAGTGTAACACGGTCTGCACCAAGAGACGGTTCAACAACATATGGAACATATTTTTCATTTGTTTCAGGGTCTGTGTATTCAAGCTTTTCACCACTGTGATTCATATGCTGAGTAAGGTCAAAGTCTGTTCTGTCAGCAATGCCCCAAAGCTCGCCCCAGCCAAATGGGAACATGAATTCTATGTCAGTTGTTGCCTTGCTGTAGTGAGAAAGCTCTTCCTGTTCGTGGTCACGAAGCTTGATGTTTTCTTCTTTTATGCCAAGAGAAAGTAACCAGTTTTTGCAGGCATCCTTCCAGTATTTAAACCAGTCAAGGTCTGTTCCGGGCTTACAGAAGAATTCGAGCTCCATCTGTTCAAACTCACGGGTTCTGAAAATAAAGTTACCGGGAGTGATTTCGTTTCTGAATGATTTACCTATCTGTCCGATACCGAAAGGAACTTTCTTTCTTGCGGTTCTTTGCACTGCTTTAAAGTTTACAAAGATACCCTGCGCGGTTTCAGGACGAAGATAGATTTCGTTTTTGCTGTCCTCGGTAACACCCTGAAATGTTTTGAACATAAGATTAAACTTTCTAATGTCTGTGAAGTTATGTTTACCGCAGGAAGGGCATTTTATATTATTTTCGTTGATATATTCGAGCATTTTCTCGCTTGTCCAGCCATCCGCAGAAATTCCTGCAGCATCTTCAATAAGCTTGTCAGCACGGAAACGGGCTTTACATTCCTTACAGTCCATAAGAGGGTCTGAGAAACCGCCAACGTGACCTGATGCAACCCAAACTTCAGGGTTCATAAGAATTGCAGCATCAAGACCCACATTATATTTGCTCTGGCTTACAAATTTTTTCCACCATGCTCTTTTAACGTTGTTTTTAAGCTCAACGCCCAAAGGGCCATAATCCCAGGAGTTTGCAAGACCTCCGTAAATTTCTGAACCGGGATAAACAAATCCTCTGCCTTTGCATAAAGCAACAATTTTTTCCATTGTTTTTTCTGTATTTTTCATCTATAGGTCCAACCTTTCGTGAATTTTATGTACAATTACATATTATTATATAACAAATTTAAAATATATGCAAGTCTTTTAAACAAAAAAGAGCTTTTTACAAAGCTCTTTTTTTATGGCATACTGAAATTCCGTACCATATGCCTATAACTGTATATGGAATAAAAAGAATCAGCCATATTATGGATGCAATAGGCGGGAAAAATGTGCTTATGATGCTTAAAAGACCCATAATAACTGTTTCATATCCTATAAATCTGTTGATTTTCCGTGCTTTTTCTGTGTCATTATCATAATTTTTTATATAGTCAAATTTTGGAAGATAGTTGCCTAGTATAAGAAACATAATTCCAATTATAACCGCACAAGACCTTCTTATATCAATTGCCCATCCAAGATTGTAGCCTAGGGTTATTACCTGCAGAATAATAGTCAGTATGGGGAGAATCCATTTTGTTACAGTTTCAAACTTGATGCGGTTGCCGTGCTTTTTTGCATTAACATCATTTATAATACAGCAGATTATTTGGAGGGCTGCCATTAAAAAAGGAAGTCCGAAAACTGCAAAGCTCTTTGATGCAAAATTGTCAGGCTCGTTATAAAAATTAAAGTGAATTGCTATAGTATCAGGTAAAACATCCCATAAAACAATACCTAAAAGAATAGGTGAAAGACATACAATAAACGTTATAATAAGACTTTTCCATTTTATAAATTTCATTATTTATTACCTCCTAAAGAATATATCCATGAAAGCACCTCTTCAAAAACAGAGGTGTTAAGTTCATAATAGATAAAATTTTTGTATTTTTGTTCTGTGATAAGGTCTGCACTTTTAAGCTTTGCAAGATGATATGAAACGGTAGCTCCCGTCAAATCAAAATGCTCCGCAATTTCTCCTGCGGATTTTTTTCCATTTTTGAGCGTTTCCAGTATATCTCGCCTCACGGAATCGGATAATGCCTTTAATGTTTCATTCATTCCCATTAACTTCACCTCTTTGCTTATCTATTTAGAAAATTCTCTAAATAGATATTATCACATTAAATAAAAAATGTCAATAGAATTATAAAAAAAAGCTGTTGGATAAGCCAACAGCTCGGTTTTGAATGTTTTGTAAACTATAATTCAGTGTTCTCAACAAGCTTTAAAAAATCATTTGCAATATCTTTTGGAAGAGAGTTTTTAAATGCATTTTTTATGTTCTCCGTATCATATCGAATGCCCGAAAGGGCAGATTCCACTTTACCTGAAAGGGTGTAGTCCATAGAATCAGTATAAACCTTAACGTCTTTTATAATGCCTTTTTCAACTATAAGCAAAATTTCAGTCTGTCCCCAGTTAAAATGACCGCTGAAGGAGGCAGTAAAGGGAAAGGTTTTGCCGTAAAGAAAATCCCAACTTTTATTTCTTTCTGCAAGCTTTAAAACGATTTCATTGTCTATGGTACTTAAAGGAGATGCTTTCATATTAAAAACAGTTTCAAATGCAAAAAGCATATAATCTTTCATTTTTTCAACCGTTAAATCAGGGGATATATCGCAAAGATTTATAACTCTGCTTTTAACAGATTTAATTCCCTTTGTTTCAAGCTTTGCCTTTGAGGGGGTGAGATATTTTGTCATTTTTTCCTTGTCTAAAAAAATAAGAATTGTTCCGTGGTGATATGATTTTCCTTTTGAACTGTAAAAGGCATTCCCTGAAAATTTCTTTCCGTCTGCCAGAATATCATTCCGCCCTGAGGTATTAGTTTCTATACCTGCAAAACGGCAAGCCTTTTTTATTACCTCCATATTTTTTTTAAGGTCAAGATTTTCAGTTTTTGAAATAAATGTAAAGTTCAGATTACCCAAATCGTGAAAAACCGCACCGCCTCCAGAAAGTCTCCTTGCAAGATGACATTCGTCTTTTTTAAGAAGTTCAAGATTGCACTCTGCCCAAGGGTTTTGATTTCTTCCGATAACAACTGTGTTCTGGTTTTGCCACAGATAAAGAATAAGTGTTTTTTCGCTGGCAGTATTAAGAAGATATTCTTCTGTTGCAAGGTTTAAATAAGGGTCTTTGCATGAGTTTATATAATATGCAATATTTTCTATCATAAAATCACCTTTTATCATTTTAAAATATTTTTTTTATAATGTCAATATTTTTATTGACAAATTTGTTATAAAAATGTTATAATATGTTATATTAATATATGGTTAAAACAGGAGTTTTGATATGAATAGTATAAGACTTGAAAAACTTAAAGAATATATTGAAAAAAGGAGTGTAACCTCCATTAAAGAGCTTCAGGAAATTGTACCTGAGGTTTCGTTTATGACTCTGCACAGAGACCTTAATGCACTTGAAAAGCAGGGGATTATTATAAAACAGAGAGGATGTGTAAAATCCGTTAATCATTCGGAGGATGTTGCCTTTAATATAAGACTTAACGAAAACAATCAGGGCAAATTCGTTGTTGCGAGGAAGGCGCTTTCTCTTATTCAGGTTTATAATTCACTTTTTCTTGATGCAGGGACATCAAATCTTTTTATGGCAAAAAATATGCCTGATATAAACTTAAACATAGTAACAACAGGCCCCGGGATTGCCCTTGAATTATGCAAACTGCATAATCCTGTGGTAACAATGTGTTCCGGAACAATGAACAGAAAAAATCTGGCAGTTTCAGGGCAAAACACTCTTGAAATGCTTGAAAAAATAAATATAGACACAGCCTTTATCGGGGTTTCGGGATGTTCTCTTGAAACAGGGTTTACCTGCGGAACAGAGGTTGATATGATGATAAAAAAACTGGTAATAAAAAAAGCCAGGGTTAGCGTTATGATGTGCAGTCAGGAAAAGGTTGGAAGGATGATGCCTTATACCTTTGCAAACTTTTCCGATGTAGATTACATAATAACCGACAGTCCCATGCCTCAGAATTTCCAAAAAGCGGCAAAAAGTGCAGGGTGTAAAATTTTATAGAATTTTGTTAGAAGTAACGAAAAAATATTGACTGAAATGTTATAATATGTTATAATTACGGTTGTAGAAAACGGCATAATGCCGTTTTTAGCGGAATAACAATTCCGCATTTTCGAGCCAAAGGCTTGAAAACAACACATAATTGCAATAATATCAGTTTATGAAAACACAGTTTTCATAATGGTTTGCGATAAATCGCAAACAAAAACGCTTATGCGTTTTACCGAATATTCATTATAATATTTCAGTCGAATTACTATGGTAAAAATTTAAAAGTCAATAGATTAAGGAGGAATTTTAATATGCCAAAAAGTTTATTTGTTGATCCGGTTGAGACACTTGCTCCCGGTAAAATAACATTCAAAGACATCCCGGTTAATACTTACAACAAAACAATAGCGGAAGAAAGAGGCCGCTACAGCGATGACGACCTTATCAGAATTTATCGTGATATAACAGTTCTTCGTGAATTTGAATCAATGCTAAGCTCTATTAAAACACAGGGCGGCTATAACGGAATTGAAACAACATATCCGGGTCCTGCTCACCTTTCAGTTGGATAGGAAGCTGCAGCTGTTGGTCAGGCTTATCTTCTTGACCAGAACGACTTTTCGTTCGGTTCACACAGAAGCCACTCTGAAATCCTTGCAAAAGCATTATCCTGTATCCAGAAATTAAGCGAACAAGACCTTATGACAATTATGGAAGGTTTCTTAGGCGGAAGTGCTCTTCGTGCAACTGAAAAGCTTGGCCCTGTAAGTGATGTTAAGGAACTTGCAATCCGCTTTATTTTATACGGAACACTTTCTGAAATATTTGCAAGAGAAACAGGCTTCCATAAAGGTATGGGCGGATCAATGCACGCATTCTTCCTTCCTTTCGGTATTTATCCAAACAACGCTATCGTTGGCGGTAGTGCTGCAATTGCAACAGGTGCTGCTTTATTTAAAAAGGTAAACGGCAAGCAGGGTATTGTTGTTTGTAACTCAGGTGACGGCTCAATGGCTCGCGGTCCTGTTTGGGAAGCAATGAACTTTGCTGCTATGGATCAGTATAACACATTGTGGGAAAGCCATAAAGGCGGAATGCCGATTCTTTATAATGTATTCAATAACTCATACGGTATGGGAGATCAGACCCGTGGTGAAACAATGGGATATGATATGCTTGCACGTATCGGTTCAGGTGTAAGCCCAACTCAGTTCCATGCAGAACGTATCAACGGATTTAATCCTCTTGCAGTTATTGATGCTATGGAAAGAAAGCTTGAAATTCTTCGTGCTGGAGAAGGTCCTGTTATGCTTGATACTCTTACATATCGTTATTCAGGACATTCTGTTTCTGACCAGAATGCATATCGTACCAAGGAAGAAATCGAAGCTTGGCAGGCACTCGACCCAATCATCACATACCGTCAGGGTCTTGTTGATGCCGGTGTTGCTAATGATTCTAAGATGGAAGAAATTCTTGCTGAAACAAGAGAACGTATGACAATGATCTGTAAGGCTGCATCTGACCCTGAAGTTAGCCCTTATGTAAACTTCAAAACAGACCCACAGGTTGTTGAAAGAATGATGTTCTCAAATGAAAAGGTTGAAAAATTTGATGACCGTGAACCTGAGGTTAATATGCCTCTTGCAGAGGTTCCCGCTTATAAGAAGCTTAAGGAAAAGAAAGATGTCCGATAGTTGACGGAAAACCTGTTTCAAAAATGAAATTATTTAACCTTCGTGACGCTATGTCAGAGGTTATATATGACAGATTCTATGAAGACCCAACTCTTATTGCTTACGGTGAAGACTGCCGTGACTGGGGCGGTGCGTTTGCGGTATATCGTGGTATGATGGATGCATTCCCGCATTGCCGTCTATTCAACTCACCTATTGCTGAAGCTGCAATAGTTGGTACTGCAGTTGGTTATGCATTATCCGGAGGTCGTGCACTTGTTGAACTTATGTATGCAGACTTTATCGGTTGTGCAGGTGACGAAATTTTCAACCAGATGTCAAAATGGCAGGCAATGTCTGCAGGAATACTTAAGATGCCTGTTGTACTCCGTGTATCTGTTGGTTCAAAATACGGTGCACAGCACAGTCAGGATTGGACAGCACTTTGTGCTCATATTCCAGGACTTAAGGTATGTTTCCCCGCAACACCTTGGGAAGCTAAAGGTCTTATGGAATCAGCACTTAAGGGAACAGACCCTGTTGTATTCTTTGAAAGCCAGAGAATTTATGATGTTGGTGAACAGTTCCACGAAGGCGGCGTTCCTGCTGAAAGATATGAAATCGAATTTGGCGATGTAAATAAGGTTCGTGATGGTAAGGATGTAACAATTCTCACAATCGGTGCTGCTTTATATCGTGCAGTTGATGCTGCAAAACAGTTAAGTGAAAAATATGGTATGGAAGCTGATATTATCAATATCCATTCATTAGTTCCGCTTGATTACACAAAGATTATTGAATCTGTTAAGAAAACAGGCAGAGTTGTTCTTGTGTCTGATACTTGTGCACGTGGTTCATTTATGAATGATGTTGCAAGAAATATAACAGAACTTTGCTTTGATGACCTTGATGCACCACCTGCAGTTGTTGGTGCTCGTAACTGGATCACACCTCCGTTTGAATTTGATGAATTCTTCTTCCCGCAGGCAGACTGGATTATTGATGCAATTCACGAGAAGATTGTTCCGATTCCAGGCTATGTAGCAGAAAACGGATGCACAGAACAAGAGGCACTTCGCCGTGCAAAACAGGGTGTGTAAATGATAATAAAAAGAACAGCAAATGCAGGAGTTTTGATAAAAACTGAAAAATTAAGCATATTGCTGGACGGGGTATGTGATGAGCTTTTACCCTATGAGAAAACACCAAATGATATAAAGGAGGAGCTAATATTAGCTCCTCCTCATATTATTGCTTTTTCTCACAGGCATAAAGACCATTATTCAAGTGCCTTTGCAAAAAAAGTTAAGGCATCTGTCATTACTCCCGAAAGCGAGAAAAAGGATTTTCCTGAGCTTGGATTTTTCTCGGTAGAAACAAGACACATTGGAAAAAATGATGTAGAACACCAAAGCTTTGTGCTTGAGGGTGAGAAATGTGTGTGGTTTATGGGTGATGCATCCCCTGTCTTCCTCGAAAAGATGAAAAACTTTCAAAAGCCTGATGCTTTGATTATTCCATATGCTTATGCCATAACAAAATCTGCTTGGGAAAGGACATTAAATTTAGGGGCGGATAAGATTATTCTTTTGCATATGCCAAAAAAAGAAATGAATGAAATGAAGCTTTGGAAAACGGTTGAAAAAACAACAATGGGAGAAAAATCTCTTATTATTCCTGCAATTGGAGAAACAATAATTTTATGAAAATACAACAGAAATTTGACTGTTGTATTTTTTATTTTTATTAAATAGTTTCTTGACTTTTAAGAATGTTAGAGTTATTATTAATATGTATGTTTTTGTATAAATATAAACTAAAGAATAAATAAGCAAATTATGCTTGGAATGGAGACATCTTATGAACACATTATTATCAGTTTCAATTGCCCTTTTGGCAGGGCTTTTAATGACAAGAGTATTTAAACCTCTAAAGCTTCCGTCAGTTACCGCATACCTTATTGCAGGTGTGCTTATCGGGCCTTATTGCCTTGGTGCTGTAGGATTTGAGGGAATAGGCTTCAGCTCTCATGATGCAGTAGGAAGACTTGCCATGGTATCAGAGGTTGCGCTTGGGTTTATTGCATTTTCTATCGGTAATGAATTTAGAGCAGAAGATTTGAAAAAAATAGGTAAGCAGGCATTTGTAATAGGTATATTTCAGGCAATAGTTGCAACAATTTTAGTAGATATTGCACTTTATGCTTTGCATCTTATTATGCCTGATAAAATAAGCTTATCACAGGTTTTAATCCTTGGTGCCATAGCAACAGCAACAGCTCCTGCGGCAACCTTGATGGTTGTTCGTCAGTATAAGGCAAAGGGTGAGCTTACAAGTCTTTTGCTTCCTATAGTTGCTCTTGATGATGCAGTTGGACTCATAGTTTTTGCAGTATCTTTCGGTGTTGCTAAAAGTCTTATGGCAGGAAATGTCGATATGATTTCTATAGTAGTAAATCCACTTGTAGAAATTATATGTTCACTGACACTTGGTGCTGTTATGGGATGGATACTCACTCAGCTTGAAAAATTCTTTAATTCAAATACAAACCGTCTTAATATGACCATTGCTTTTGTGTTTTTAACGGTTTCACTTTCAATGTTTGATTTCCATATCGGACCTGTTCATATCAGTTTTTCATCACTTCTTGTGTGTATGATGCTTGGAACAGTGTTCTGTAATATTTGTTCTCTTTCACACGACCTTATGGAAGGTGCGGATAAATGGACATCACCGCTTTTTGCTCTGTTTTTTGTTATAAGCGGTGCAGAGCTTGAACTTGGTGTATTCACAGAAGGTGCGATTGTTTTAATCGGTGTTATTTATATAATATTCCGTTCATTGGGAAAATATTTTGGCTCTTATGCAAGTGCAAAGGCGACGAATTGTTCACCTAATGTTTGCAAATATCTTGGGATAACACTTCTTCCACAGGCGGGAGTTGCTCTTGGAATGTGCGCAACCGCAATGCAAATTGGAAGTCAGGGAAATTTAGTAAGAAACATAACTTTATTTGCAGTTTTGATATATGAACTTGTAGGTCCGCTTCTCACAAGACAGGCGCTTTCTGCATCAGGGGATATTAAGCCTATGTCTGATGAAGTGAAAATGCGTCGTCATACCAAGCTTATGGAAGCAGAAAAAAGAAAAGAAAATTCAAAATAATTTTTTGAAAAATTTCAGGAGGTGCCCTGATGAATGTTTTAATGGCAACAATGCAGCTTGATATAGGCGGAGCGGAAACTCATATAGTTGAGCTTTCAAAGGCTCTTAAGAAAATGGGGGTAAATGTCAGTGTGGCATCCCGTGGCGGAGCGTATGAAAAAGAACTTCTTGATGCAGGTATCAAGCATTATAAAGTGCCTCTTAACTCAAAAAGCTTCAAAAATATGTATCAGTCCTATAAGATACTGAAACATATAATCGAAAACAATGATTTTGATGTTATTCATGCACATGCAAGAATTCCAGCGTTTATTCTTGGAAAACTCCAGAAAAAAATAGGCTTTAAGCTCGTAACAACTGCCCATTGGGTTTTCAACACAAGATTTCCGCTAAATCTTTTAACAAACTGGGGAGAAAGAAGTCTTGCGGTTAGCGATGATATTAAGAATTATCTTATAGATAACTATGGTATAAGAGAAGATAATATAAGAGTAACCATAAATGGTATTGACACGGAAAAATTTTCAAGTGGTGCAGATTATTCTGGAATAAAGGAAGAATTTGGACTTGAGGACAAAAAAACAAGAATAGTCTATGTAAGCCGAATGGATGTTGACAGAAGCTATGCAGCTCATAAACTTATTGAAATAACTCCCGAACTTGATGAAAAAATTGATAATCTTGAAATTGTTATTGTAGGCGGCGGGAATGATTTTGAAAATATTAAAAAAGAAGCAGATGCCGTTTGCGAAAAGCTTGGAAGAAAAGTTATTATCACTACGGGAAGCAGAACTGATATAAATAAATTTACTGCAAGCGCAGATATTTTTATAGGTGTGAGCCGTGCGGCACTTGAGGCTATGGCTTGCGAAAAACCATCTATTATTGCAGGAAATGAAGGTTATATCGGCATTTTTGATGAAGACAAGCTGTCAGTTTCTATTGACACAAATTTCTGTTGCCGCGGATGTGAGGAAACAACTGCTGAGGTTTTAAAAAGAGATGTTTTAGCTCTTCTTGAAAATAAGGATGATGAATATTTAAAAAGACTTGGAAAATATTCAAGAGACACAGTTGACAAATTCTATTCTGTTATTACTATGGCAGAGGATGCCCTTAAAATGTATATTTCTGTTATTAAGGGCAGTAAAATAAATCTCGTTAGGGATGAAGAGCTTGGAACAATAGATGATTATATTAAGTCGGAATTTAAAAATAAAAGTGTTATGATTTCAGGATATTATGGTTTTAGAAACAGCGGGGATGATTCAATCTTAGCCGGAATGGTTTCGGAGCTAAGGGAAAAGTGTCCTGGGATTAATATAAATGTTCTATCCAAAAACCCAGAAGAAACCGCAATGATTTATGGTGTCAAAGCCGTGAACAGATTGAATATTTTAAAAATATACCGTCTTCTTGGAAAGCAGGATTTGTTTATAAGCGGTGGGGGAAGTCTCTTGCAGGATGTAACAAGCAGTAAGTCTCTTCTTTATTATTTGTTTATAATTAAGCTTGCAACTATGAGACGGGTTAAAACCTATATATATGCAAATGGTATAGGCCCTGTTGTTAAAGAAAAAAACAGAGTTTTAGTTAAAAATCTTTTGAATAAGGTTGATATGATAACTTTAAGAGACGAAGCATCTCTTAAAGAGCTTCAAAATATGGGAGTTGCAACTGATGTATGTGTTACGGCTGACCCTGTTTTCACTCTTGTTCCTGAGAAAAAGGAAGAAACAGAAAAGTATCTTTATGCAAACGGACTTTTAGACGGTGAGAAATATTTTGTTGTTTCTGTTCGCCCGTGGAGAGATGAAAAGGAAGATTTTTCACAAAATATAGCTGAGTTTTGTAATAGGGCAGCAGAAAAATATGGATTTGTACCGGTGATTCTTGCTATGCAGCCAAGCCACGACAGTGACCTTTCAAAAGAGGTGTGTGCAGGGCTTAAATCAAAATATATTCTGCTTAATAAAAGTTTGTCATATAACAGACTTCTGGGTATTCTCGAAAATGGAGAGTTTTGCGTAGCTATGAGACTCCACACTCTTATCTATTCGGTTAAAACAGGAACACCTGCTATCGGAATTTCATATGACCCGAAAGTTGAGGGGGTGCTCTCTTATGCAGGACAGAAAATGAGCATTAAGGTAGGGGAAGTAACTGCTGATATTCTTCTTGAATATACGGATATAGTAATGGAAGAAAAAGGAGAAATTGAAGCGTCTGTTATAAGCCGTTCAGAGGAGTTGACTCACCTTGCGGAAAAAAATGCAGAAATTGCAAAAGAACTAATAGGTTAATAAAATCTGTATTGACTTTGTTTTGTAATTAATATATAATATTTAGAAATAATACAAGTAGGAGGAATCAATTATGGAAAAAATCAAACGCCCTGAATCTATGGAGCGTATAAGCACAAAAGAATTAGCAGATAAATTTATTGAAGAACAGGTTAAGGAAGTCCGTGCCCAGGTGGGGGATAAAAAGGTGCTTCTTGCTCTGTCGGGCGGGGTTGATTCGTCTGTTGTTGCGGCTCTTTTAATAAAGGCTATAGGCAAACAGCTTGTTTGCGTTCATGTAAATCATGGACTTATGAGAAAAGGCGAAAGCGAAGAGGTTATCGAAGTATTTCGTAATCAGCTTGATGCAAACCTTATTTATATTGATGCAACAGACCGTTTCCTTGATAAACTTGTAAATGTGGACAAGCCTGAAGAAAAGCGTAAAATTATTGGCGGTGAATTTATCGAGGTTTTCAATGAAGAAGCTAAAAAGTTTGATGATATAGACTTTCTTGCTCAGGGAACAATTTATCCCGATATCCTTGAAAGCGACGGTGTAAAAGCTCACCATAACGTTGGAGGACTTCCTGAGGATATGAAATTTGAACTTGTTGAACCTGTTCGTCTTTTATATAAGGATGAGGTTCGTGTTGTAGGTAAAGCACTTGGTCTTCCGTCTTCAATGGTTGACCGTCAGCCGTTCCCGGGACCTGGACTTGGCGTTCGTTGCCTTGGAGCAATAACACGTGATAGATTAAATGCCCTCCGTGAAGCAGATGCAATTCTTCGTGAAGAATTTGATATATGCGGACTTTCAAAAACAGTTTGGCAGTATTTTATTGCAGTTCCAGATATGAAGAGCGTAGGAGTAAGAGATGATAAACGTTATGAAGGCTGGCCTGCAATTATCCGTGCCGTAAACACAAAGGATGCAATGACGGCAACAATCGAAGAAATTCCATATGAAATTCTTCATAAAATCACAAACCGCATCACAGCGGAAGTTGAAGGTATTAATCGTGTTCTTTTGGATTTAACACCAAAGCCAGTTGGTACTATCGAATGGGAATAATTTTATAAAAAATACAAAGTGGCTTGAAATCCAGTGTTCAAGCCACTTTTAGCGTTTTTAAAGACCATTTTATAATTAATTTTGACAACACTTTGACAACACTTTTTAAAAGCATATGTTATTTGCTTTTTGTTGACATTTTTCAACAAATTTGCTATAATAAATTACAAATAAATAATATTTTAGGAGTTAAGTATTATGGCAACAATTATTATAAAGCGCAAATCTAGTTTTGCTGGAAGTGCTCAAAATCATAATGTGTATCTTTTGAATACATTTGTGGGAGAATTGAAAAATGGTGGGGTTCTTGAAATACCTGTTGAAGTTGGAACACATATGCTTTCTTTCAATAGCACAATGAAAAAATTTGGCAAGAATGCTACATTTAATGTAGTTGTTAATGAACCAGAAGAAATTGTGGAATTAAGAACGAAATTTGGTATGAGTGGTGAATACGAAGTTGAATATGCTGACAACAAACCACATATTCCAGTAGGTGTAAATGCAACAAATACTCCAATACAAAATATTGATAACTCTAATAATCAAACAGAGAATACAAATATTGTTACACAAAAATCTGGGCTTCATTGCCCACGTTGTGGAAGTTATGATATTATGCCTGTATCAGAAGTATCAACAAAAGGTAAAGATTTTAATGCCAGTGATGCTTGTTGTGGATTTTTGCTTTGTGGTCCGTTAGGATTATTGTGTGGTGCAACTGGAAAAGGAAAACAGACCAATACGACTACATATTGGATGTGTAAAGGTTGTGGAAATAAGTTTCAGGCATAATGGATAAAAAGATAAAACGATGGATTAAAGTTATGACAATCACAAAGAAGTTGTGGGGTTGTCATCAAAAACCAGAAAGAAGTTTCTTTCTATATGGATATCAATTTCCTTTATGTGCCCGTTGCACGGGAGTTTTGATTGGGTATATTTGTTCATTTTTTCTGCTGGTTTTTGGTTTTTTAATACCTAGCATAGTGTGTATATTATTACTTTTTCCATTAGTTTTGGATGGTATGATACAATTGCTTTTTAATATTATGTCAAATAATACGAGAAGGTTTATTACTGGCGCTTTGTTTGGAATAGGGTTCATTCAATTGATAATAAATGTTTGTAAACTATTTTGACAACACTTTTGACAACACTATCACTGTTGAATGTGTAAAATGAGTGTGTTTCAGCGCATATCACAACATCAAAACCACTGGAAATACATGGAATAAATACTAAAAACAAAAGTGATGTTAGAGTGGGAATAAAAGGAAAACTCCCGAGACCTTATTTAAGGTTTCGGGAGTTTGTTTATAAATCAGAATAAAAATGTACATTGTCTGATATAAAAGTTACATAAAAACGTCAAAAAATTATATTGATATTTTATTGGTATGATATCATAAAGAAATGAACCATATATTTTTGGTGGTTTAAATCAGCTAAAAACGAAAGGATAGAAGTTATGCCTATACTTACATATGATGATAATAATTTTTTGCTTGACGGAAAGCCTTATTTGATAATTTCAGGTGCAGTTCACTATTTTAGAACAGTTCCCGAATATTGGGAGGACAGACTCAAAAAGCTTAAGGCTTGCGGATTTAACACAGTTGAAACCTACACTTGTTGGAATTTGCACGAAAGAAAGGACAGTTTGATTTCAGTGGTATTTTAGATATCGAACGCTTTATTTCTATCGCGGAAAGTTTAGACCTTAATGTTATTGTGCGTCCTGGTCCGTTTATATGTGCTGAATGGGAAGCAGGCGGTCTTCCGTCCTGGCTTTTGAAATATGAAAATATGGGACTTCGTTGTAATGACCCGCTATTCTTTGAAAAGGTAACTCCTTATTATAAAGAACTTTTCGACCGTATTCGTCCGCATCTTTCAACTAATGGAGGAAGAGTTATTGCGGTTCAGGTTGAAAATGAATACGGAAGCTATGGAGATGACAGCTCATATGTGAGAAAGACAAAGGAATATATTGAAAATTGCGGTATAGACTGTCTCCTCTTCACATCAGATGGAACTGCAGACTTTATGCTTTCAGGTGGAACAATTCCAGAACTTTTGGCAGTTGCAAATTTTGGAAGTAAACCAAAGGAAAGGCTTGGTATTCTTAAAGAATTTAAACCAAATCAGCCTGTAATGTGCGGTGAATTCTGGTGCGGATGGTTCAACCACTGGTACAAGGAAAACCATCATCATAAGCCTGAGGAAATCAAACAGATGCTTGATGAATTCTTTGAAGTAGGTGGTTCATTCAATTTCTATATGTTCCATGGCGGAACAAACTTCGGTTTCTGGAATGGTGCAAATCATCTCCGTGGTGAATTTTTGCCAACTGTTACTAGTTATGATTATTGTGCACCTCTTAGTGAAGCAGGGGATATGACAGTAACTTATGATGCAGTAAAGGAAAATATTCAGAAGAACACAGGGGTAACTCCTCCTGATATAAAAGTTGAAAATTCTAAAAAGATGGCATATGGTAAGCTTGAGCTTACAGAAAGTGCAGACCTTTTTGAAAATATAGATAATATTTCAAAACCTGTATTCAATCCGTCTCCAATGACAATGGAACAGCTTGATCAGGATTTTGGTTATATTCTATATTCAAGTGAAATTGAAGGGCCTGTTGACCCAAATGAACTTGAACTCACCAAGATTCACGACCGTGCCCATATTTTTATAGATGGAAAGTTTGTTGGAATTCGTGAAAGAACCCGTCGCAAGGATGATATAACAATTTCTATTAAAAAGGGCGAAAAAATCCGTCTGGATATATTGGTTGAAAATATGGGACGTATAAATTACGGACCAAAAATGTTTGATAAAAAGGGTATTGTAGGTGGCATTCTTTTAGGTCAAAGATATCATTTTGGATGGAACCACTATTGTCTGCCAATGGAAGATTTGAATGGCCTTTCGTGGAAGAAAGCTGAAACAAGCAAAATGCCTACATTCTATAAAGGTACACTTGACATAAAGGACAAACCTTGCGACACATTCGTAAGACTTGATAGCTTTGAAAAAGGCTTTGTTATGGTGAATGGATTTAATATTGGAAGATATTATAACTCAGCAGGTCCGCAGAAAACACTTTATGTTCCGGCACCAATTCTTAAACAGGGCAAAAACGAAATAATTGTCTTTGAATCCGATTTCTGTAATAAACCGGAAATTGAATTTTTTGATACAGCTGATTTAGGTTAATAAAAAAAGCCTCGTAAGAGGCTTTTTTGTTTATGAAAGAATAATAACTCTTACTCTTCCGCCTGATGAAAATGGTTTATCAATATAAGCATAGGCGTCGTATTCTTCTGTCAACTGTGTAAATTCGTCCATTGTTACTAAGGTGTAGGAGCCTGATAGAGATTGTTTTTTAATATAAATCTGAACCTTATCAGACATAGTGTATGTTTTTCCGCCTAATGTTATATTGGAGCCGTTTATATCTGTTATTTTTTCGGAAGGAAGTTTGGAAAGAGGAGTCATAGAGGTTATTTCACGTCCGTTTGTTTTTATCTGAACCGCCTGACCTGAGGAAACACCAAAAGTTTTGTTTTGTGTTGAAAATGCATTCTTTATTCCGTTTGCTATATATTCGTAGCTTCCTGAAATGTTATTTCCGGCGGAGTTGCTTTTTGATTTTGTAACAATACCGTATGTGTTTGCATCTCCTGTTATATTGTATATAATCATAGAATCAATATTACCCATAGCATCTTTAGATGCGTATAAAATGTCGCTTGATGAAATGCTAAGTCCGTTTAATCTTTGAGGATAAACAGAGGTAACAGATGCGGTTTCGAAGTTTTCAACTGTAGATGTTTCGATTATTTTAACATCATTTGAAAGATTTGCCGAGCCAATTTTATTTGTTCCAGAGCCCCACACAACCTTTCCTGAAATTCCGTGATTTGCCATATTTTGTGTAAGAGTTGCAACTCCGTTTTCCAGCTTAACGGAAACAACTCGGTTTAAAATTGATTCGTAGTTTTTATCGGTAATGTATTCGTGGACCTGTCCTGATGGAAGATGTATTTTAACATAAGGCTTTGTAACCTTTGTGCCTGAAACAGTTGTTTCTTTTGCCCCCACTGCAGTAAGAAGTCCATATATTTTGTCTCCAATTCCTGAATTTGCAGAGGATACTAAAACATCCGCAACACCCCCGTCTTTACCTATAAGTAGGGTAACGGAGTCGCCAAACCTGAAACTTCCTCCTGATGCAAGCTTTGAAAGAGCGTTTGTGCCCTCTAAATTATAGGTTACGCCTGAGATGATAACAGAGCTTGGAGAATTTTTGCTTGGAATAGCGTCTTCATAAATCCCCGTAATTTTTTTGGAATAAACAAGAGCGGTTTTATATTCTTCCATATAATAAACTATATCATTTGTTTTAACATCTTCCAGTGTTGCGCTAACTCCGTCACGGACAACACGAATTGATGAGTCTGCACCGAACTCTTCAAACCATAAAGAAGATGAAACAGTTTTCGGACCTATTGTTCTGTTAAAGGTTGAAAGATATGTTATGTCGGAATTTTTTTGTTTAGCTGCCAAGGTGTTGTAAGCAATAGTAGATATATCATATCTTGTAAGCTTTTGTCCTGCTGATTTATTAACATTGTTTAGAAGCCCCGCTTTTTTTGCAGCCTCGGTCTGTGAATAGGGCCAGTCGTCTCCAAGGTCTTCGTCGGTATATCCTAAAACCCTCATAAACATAACAATTGCCTCTTCGAGCAAAACTGTGTTTGACGGTCGGAAGCTTGAATCCATATAACCTTTGAAAAGTCCGTATTTTATACCTGTTGCAACATAAGGTGATGCCCAGTGCTGGAAAGTAACATCTTTAAAAGGAGAGATTTTACTCTCTATGTCAACCATATCTCTGTAAGGTGATGCAGCAACAACGATTTTTGCACACTCAGCACGGGAAACACTTTCCTCATATCTCATACTTCCGTTTGGGTCACCCTGAACTATGGAAAGAGCGGATAAAACCTCTTTTTCATAGTCAGACAGGGCAAAACCCACCTGAAATAAAGAAGTGTAAAATATTGAAACAATAATTAATATTGAAAAAATTTTCTTCATATTCAAATCATCCTTTCGTAAATTATTCAAAACGAAGTGCGTCAATAGGGTTTAATGTAGCGGCATTTTTGGCAGGTAAAAATCCAAACATAATACCGATACCCACAGAAACACTGAATGCAACAATAATTGCTGAAACGGAGGGGATTATGGTTATATCCATAACAAGCCCGATTAAATAGGCGACAACCCCACCCAGCAAAATTCCGATAATTCCGCCGATACCGCTGACGGTGGCGGCCTCTATAACAAACTGTTGCATAATATGTTTTTTCTTTGCACCAAGGGACTTTCTGATACCGATTTCCTTTGTTCTTTCAGTAACAGAAACAAGCATAATATTCATAATTCCGATACCGCCAACTAAAAGGGATATTCCTGCAATCAGAATAAGTGCTCCCTTTAAGGTTCCCATAATGCTGTTCATTTCGTCTAAAACTTCCTGCGTGGCAATAATTTTAAAGTAATCGCGGTTTCCTAGGATTTTGGTAAGTCTTGTTTCCAAAACAGCTTTTGCCATATCTATTTTGTCTGCATCCTTCATAGAAACGGTATAAGAGCCTATAGAAGTGTTCCTTGACATTTTTGATGCATTGGTATAAGGAATATACAGGCACTGGTCGGATGAATTTTCGGATGAGTCGGCATTTTCTTCAAGAACACCGACTATAATATAAGGCTCACCATTAATTTTAATTGTCTCTCCAAGAGCTTTCCCTGTGCCGTAGTATTCTTTCTCGTAATATGTGCCGATAACACAAACCTTAATCATTTTTTCAATATCAACAAACTGCAGAAATCTACCCTGCTCTGTGGTAAGGTCGTCAATTTCGTCATAGGTTTCGTCAACTCCTGTAACGGAAGCGTATGAGCTTTTTGAACTGGTTGGAGATTTTATGTTCACCGTGGTTGTAACCTTAGGGGAGCAGTAAGTGAAAAGCTCAGGATTTTCGTCTATCAGTTCGTAAAGATTTTCGGGCTCAACATATCTTGTGCTGCCTCTTGATGTGATAGCAACGGTTATGTTGTTCATTCCAAAGCCCTCAAATATATCTGAAACCTGACCTGTTATTCCGTCCATAATGCTGACTAAAATAATAACTGCTGCAACACCGATTATAATTCCCAACATAGTAAGAAAGGAACGCATTTTGTTGGAACGTATGCTTGAAAGTGCCAAGGCGAGAGTCTTTGAAAATTTCATTATTCTCCCTCCTTTTTTATATGGGATAAAACTGTTGATTTAATAATTTCGTCTCCAGAAGCATCCCCATCATAGATAATTTTCCCGTCGTGAATACGGATAACACGCTTTGCCCTTGCAGCAATAAAGTTGTCGTGAGTTATAAGAATAATAGTGTTTCCCTGTTTGTTAAGCTCAACTAAAAAATCAATAACCTCTTTGCTGGTTTTTGAATCAAGTGCCCCTGTCGGTTCGTCCGCAAGTATAACAGAGGGGGAGCCTGCTAAGGCTCTTGCGATGGATGCCCTTTGTTGCTGACCGCCCGAAAGCTGTGATGGTTTATGATGTGCTTTATCTTCAATTCCAACTCTTTTAAGGGCATCTGTTGCAAGAATATTCTGTTCCTGTTCTTTTAGTCCCTTGTAAAGTAGAGGAAGTTTAACATTATCCAGTATATTTAATTTGGGAAGTAAGTTGTATTGCTGAAAAATAAAGCCCAAAGTTTTATTCCTTATTTCTGCCTGTTCGTCATCTGTAAGCTTGCTTACGTCTTTTCCCTCAAGAAAATATTTTCCGTCGGTTGGAACATCAAGGCAGCCGATGATGTTCATACAGGTTGACTTTCCGCTACCCGATTGACCGATAATTGCAACAAATTCACCTTTAAATATGGAAAAAGAAATGCCGTCAAGGGCGCGGACTTCCGTGTCGCCCATTTCATATATTTTATATATATCCTGAAACTCAACCAAAGGAGCTGGATTTGTCTCTTTTATCAAAATAAAAACCTCCCTTTGATTTTATCTCATGCCGCCTTGCATTCTTCCGCCTTGCATTCCGCCACTCGGCATTCCACCGCCAGGCATACCGCCTCCGGGCATTCCGCTCATCATTTCGGTAAACACATCTCTTTCGCTTGATGTTAAAATCTGTGGAACATAAATTATGTCCCCTTCATTTAACCCTGATTTGATTTCGATGTATTCATTGTTGTTCTGACCTGTTTCAACGGTGATTGATTTAAAACCATCAGGTGCTTTGTCGTTTTTCTCTGTCTTTTCCCCTTTGATATAAACGATATTTCCGCGGTTAACAGCAGAAACAGGAACCGCAATAACGTTTTCTGCCATGGATGTGATTATTTCAACATCAATATTCATTCCTGGAAGCAAATCTTCATCAAAGTCAGTTATTGTAATGGTAACAGGATAGGTGGTAACCCCGCCTGATGTAGTTCCGTTAACAGAAACGTTGGTAACCTCTCCGCTGTAGCGTTTTCCTTTCACTGCATCTGTTGTTATGATGGCTTTTTGATTAGTTTTAACATTTTTAATATCAAGCTCATCAACTGAGAGTTCGCATTCAAGACTTGACATATCGTAAATAACTGCCATTTCTGTTGACATATTTGAATTGTCAAGTTTATCGCCTGCCTTAATATTTTTAGTAACAACTGTTCCCGAAATAGGAGCGGTTATGGTGTAATCTTCAAGCTTTTTCTGAGCATTTTCTCTTGAAAGTTTAGAAGAACGCAGGGAAAGCTCGGAGGATTTTAAACTGTCTCTCACAGATGAACTGTCAATATGTACAAGACTTGCCCCCTTAGAGACTCTTGACCCTTGAGAAACATAAAGCTCGTCGATTTCACCGGCTGCTTCTGCCACAACTGTTTTTTCTGATATATATTCAAATTGTCCTTTTGAATTTGAAGAAAACCCGCCGATAACTGCAGTTCCTGATTCGTTTCCTGTTAATGCTCCCGGGTTGTCAACCTTTATTTTAACAGACCTGACAAGGGAACCCCCCTCTGATGCATAGCCTTTTGAATTGACATCCATAACGGTTCCGTTTAAGATTTCACCGTTTGATGCGATTTTAACCTGAGCGTCCTGACCTCTATAGATATATTCTGCATCAGTGTCGTTGAATGTAAGGGTCAGGGTAAAAGCTGAATCGTCATAAATATCCGCAATCTTTGTTCCGCCAGAAACGGATGTCCCCTCTTTAACATAAAGATTTTTAACAATCCCTGAAATGTCTGCTTTAACGGTTAAATTGTTAAAGTTGTCAACCGCCTTACTATAATCAAGCTGGGAGCGTTCGTGAGAAATGTTTGCATTTTCAATGGAGTTTTGCGCATCCGATGCATCAATTTGATATAATATATCCCCTTCCTCAACAATATCTCCCTGCTCAAAATCAGCAGATAAAATATTCCCCGAAACAAGGGCGGTGATAGAATACTGGTCTTTTGGCATAACAACTGCAGAGCCTGTTATGGAAGACGTTATATCTTTTCTTCCCACAGTCTCTTCTGTCCCTGAAACAGTAAAATCTTTTTTGTCTTTACCGAAAAAAAGACTCGAAACAATGAGAATAAGAAGAAAGACAGCAATCATCGATATAGCTATTTTTTTCTTTTTGGAATATCTTTTAAATTTTGAGGGAAACTCCTTAACTTGAGAAACAGATTTTGATAAAAGGTTCGTTTTCATATTTTTATCCTTTCCTGATTATTTATATATATAAATAGTAATGTTTTTAAAGTTTATTCATAAAACTTTTTACATTATATAATAAAATAATTAAAAAAGTATTAACAAAATGTAAAAATATTTTAAAAATCTTTAATAAAAGAAAAAATCATTAAAAGGACTTGACAAAGCGTTAATTATGTTATATAATATCAAAGATGTTTTTAAGAATAAACGGGCGCATAGCTCAGCTGGGAGAGCATCTGCCTTACAAGCAGAGGGTCATAGGTTCGAGCCCTATTGTGCCCACCATTTATTTTTGAAAATATTTTTATACTCAATGTGGGCGCATAGCTCAGCTGGGAGAGCATCTGCCTTACAAGCAGAGGGTCATAGGTTCGAGCCCTATTGTGCCCACCACTTTATTTTAAGGAGAAATTGAAAATGTTGGTTAATATATTGCCAATTATCAATGCCGAGGGAAGAGAGCTTCCCGTGGATGGGGTGCTTGATTTTTCCGAAAAGGATGAGTATGGAATAGATTTTACAGAGCCTGTTCAGGTTTTCGGCAAGTTTTTGAATATGGCTGGAAGTATTGAGTTTTCAGGAGAGATTAATTTCTCGGTAAAACTTATGTGTGATAGATGCGGAGAATGGTATGAGGATAAATTTTCCTTTGAATTTTCCGAAATTCTAAAAAAAGAGCTCGACAAAGAAAATGACGGGGACGAAAATCCGGATATAATTTTTTATGAAGGAAATATGGTGGATATTTCGGATATTGTTTTTAACAATATTATTATGAATTTGCCGTCAAAGCATTTATGTGATGAAGAATGCAAAGGTCTCTGTGCAATTTGCGGAAAAAATCTTAATCTGGAAAGTTGCAGTTGTGATACAAGTGTAACAGACCCAAGGTTTGATGTTCTTGACAATTTGTTTAAGGATTAATTAATTTAGTAAAAATTAATTGCTGATGCGATTTGTTTATAAAATCAGAATTGAAAGAGGTGTATATAAATGGCAGTTCCAAAGAGA
>JAZSOT010000026.1:0-18806 GCA_045537065.1 Clostridia bacterium
AACTGTGGTGCACGACGAGCAGCCTTTAAGCCGTATTTCTTTCTTTCCTTCATTCTTGGGTCACGAGTTAAGTAACCTGCAGCTTTTAAAGCTGGTCTGAAAGCTTCTGTATCAACTTCAAGTAATGCTCTTGAAATACCGTGACGGATTGCACCGGCCTGACCTGTGAAGCCGCCGCCTTTTACATTTACTAAAACATCAAACTTACCGATTGTTCCTGTAAGCTCAAGAGGCTGACGAAGAATAGTCTTTAATGTTTCAAGACCAAAATAATCATCTATGTCTCTTCCGTTTATTGTAATAGTTCCGTTGCCTGGTACTAATCTAACTCTTGCAACAGATTCTTTTCTTCTACCTGTACCGTAGTACTGTACTGCACTTGCCATAGATATCTATCCTCCCCTTCTTATATTGTACCGTTCCATTCTACCGGTTTCTGTGCTTCGTGTCCGTGGTTTGCATCACGATAAACTCTTAGCATTCCGGCAGCTTTGCGGCCCAATGTTGTGTGAGGAAGCATACCTGTTACAGCAAGTTCCATTGCCTTTTCAGGTTTTTCTTCCATAAGTTTCTTATATGATACTTCCTTTAAGTGACCAATATATCCTGTGTGTCTGTACCATTTCTTCTGTTCAAGTTTTTTGCCTGTTAAAACAGCATCTTTTGCATTGATAATGATAACATATTCGCCGCAGTTTACATTCGGAGTGAACTCCGGACGGTGCTTACCTCTAAGGATTGTAGCAGCAGCTGCTGCAACACGGCCTAAAGGCTTACCGGCAGCATCAATAATGTACCATTTCTTTTCAATCTCATTAGCTTTTGCCATGTAAGTTGACATAACGTACCTCCTATAATTTTCTCAGACTATGAGCAAAAGCACACACACATTTATGTTCTTTTGCCCACAGTCTGCCTTCGCTTTTGCGATTTTTTCCTTCCAAACATTGGTTTTCAACATTCAGACCTTTGTTATTATAATACCATTTTAACAATTTGTCAACCCCTTTTTTCAAATAATTTAATTTAGCATTTGCACATCTTTAAAATTCTTTAATTTTCTCTTATTTACTCTTAAATGCTCCGAACTCAAGAACAAATTTTTTAAAAAAATAAGTTATTTTACCCTATTAAGGGCAAAATAACCTAACTTGTGAAATTCTCTGTCAGTTCTGTGACCTTGCTCATCTCTTCCAGCCGAACTCCATTTTTCAAAAGCTCTCTTTCATCAGGACTTAGGTCATACGGATTTATTTCCTCTCCGTACAAAAGCTCTTCGTGGTCTTTATAATTCACATATATATTTAGAACATTGTCCTCAAGCTTAACCACATAATAATTGAATTTATAATCCTCATAGGCTTTTACTTCTTCTCCGCTTGCAACTACGCTGGATGTTGTTGTTACGGCATCATCACCTATAACATTATCTGCGATTTCCCCGTTTTTTGTTAATACATTTGTTGTTATAACATAAGACAAAAATCCGGAACCTATAGCAACTGTCACAATAAAAATACTAAAAAGCAGCACTTTAAAAAATTTCTTCATTTTTTCGCCCCCTCAAAACTGATTATTTCCTTATTTTCAAAATTTATGCATTTTTTGTTTACATTGCCTTATTCGGGGACATAATAGCCTTAAAAGGAGCTGATTTTTTGAACATAAAAAGATATGTAAACGGTAAACCCGTCAGTCAATCTGAATTTAAAACTCTGGAAATACGAAATAAAGGAGCAGAAAAAATTCTTGAAAAGGCCGGTATCAGGCTCAACACCTTCGACGGGAAACAAATTTAAATTTTTAAAGACATAAGTAGGGAGGTGATTTTATGTCTTTAAAAAAAGCAGCCATTTATATAAGAGTTTCCACTGATGCTCAAAGAGAAGAAGGTTACTCTATTGAGGCTCAAAAGGAAATGCTGACCGCATACTGCATTTCAAAGGGAATTAAAAATTATTGCTATTACATTGACGGAGGCTATAGCGGAAGCAATATTGAAAGACCTGAGCTTTCAAAGCTTATATCCGATATTAAAAATAATAAAATAAACTGTGTTTTGGTTTACAAGCTTGACCGTCTCTCTAGAAGCCAAAAAGATACCCTATATCTTATTGAAGATGTTTTCAATCCAAAAGGAGTGGATTTTATTTCGCTGAACGAGAGTATGGATACCTCTACTCCCCTTGGCAGGCTTATGCTCGGAATACTTTCCGCATTTGCACAGCTTGAAAGAGAAAACATAAAAGAAAGAACAAGAATGGGGATGAAAGAGCGGGTTAAATCGGGACTATGGCCCGGCGGAGGAAGAATACCTTTCGGTTATGACTATAATCCTGATGAGGGCATTCTTGTTCCAAATAAAGACGCTCAGCTTGTGAGGAAAGCCTACCTGCTTTATATCGACGGATACTCCCCAAAGCAAATTGCATCTATAATCGGGCTTAAATATGAAAAACTTGTTATTCAAATTCTTAAAAGAAAATCAAACGCCGGATATATATGCTATGACGGAGAAGAATATAGGGGTAAGCATCAGCCCATTATTTCGGAAGAGATATATATGGAAGCAATGAAATGTATGGAGGCACGGTCGAAAGTCCGTTCTACAGAACCAAGACATCTTCTGACAGGTCTTCTCGTCTGCGGAAAGTGCGGAGGGAAAATGAGATATCAAAAATGGGGAAGCTCAGGCTTTAGAATTGTTTGCTACTCAAGAGATAAATCCAAATCGCATCTTATCAAAGACCCGGACTGCGAGAACGAAATTTTTTATGCCGACGAAATAGAAGATATAATTTTAAAGGACCTATTTTCCGCAAAGCTTAAAAAAACAACCAAGACATCTCCCAGAGATGAAAAAAACATATTTCGCTTTATAAGCGAAAGAAAAACAGTTCTTGAAAAAAAGCTTAAAAAACTTTATCTTTTATATGCAGAAGACGAAAATGAAATACTGCTTGATGCTATAGACGAAACAAAAAAAGAACTAAACTCTCTTATAAAAGAAGAAGAAAACGAAAAAAAACAGCAATTTTCCGAGAAACAATTTAATAAGGCTAAAAAACAACTTGAAACAATTGAAGAAATGTGGGATTTCCTGACCATAAGGGAAAAAAGAAACATAATCAAAAACTTAGTTGAAAAAATCGTTTTAACCCCTTCAGATGTTTCAATTCATTATCACTTTGATTTCTACAAATGATATTCATCGGCACTGCGTATGTGGAAAATTTTACGCCGTGGGAGGTGTCAAAATTATCAAGAGCTTTTATAAGACCTATGCACCCCACCTGAAACAAATCGTCAACACTCTCACCTCTGCTCATAAATCTTTGCAAAACACTGAGAACAAGGCGAAGGTTTCCGTATATAAATTCCTGTCTTGCATTCTCATCTCCATTTTTTATTTTCACAAATAATTCATTTTTTTGTTTTTCCGTGAGAACCGGAAGTTTTGCTGTGTTTACCCCGCATATTTCAACTTTATTTATCCTCATAAATAGGCGCCCTCTCTTCCTGTTACTTTTGTAATTTTCAATATACATTATTTGCATATAAAGGCTCATTTATACTTTTTATAAAGCTAAAAGGAGACAGAATATTTTCTGTCTCCTTATTTTAATTATTTGCAATTTACGGAGTTACCTGAGGGTTTTTATCAAAATCCGTCAAAATATCTATCATATTTCTGACATTTTTCTTCAATGTCAAATTATATGTTCCCTCTGCTGACATTACCCCATAATTTCTTTCGTCATACTCATAAATAGTTGTCTTTTTTCTTCTTCCGTCTTTAAATGTGAACTCTATAGAAGAGACAAAATTTTCTTTTTTCTCTTCCTCGGCCTGACCTGTTATAACAAGCCCCACAATTGACTGATAAACAGCTTTAAAACCTTTGTCAAGAGCTTCCTTTCCGTTTATCTTATATATCTTTTTCCCTGCATTTTCGCTTATATTAAGAGCAAAATTCAAACCCTCCGCAGTTGATACATTAATATCTGAAACCTCAAGAATATTATAAAGGTTTGCAAATTTTTCAAGCAAATCAAATGGGTCAACATCTCTTACAGCCTCAAACATTTCAGGCGTTGTTGTGAACACCATATTATATGTTACATCATTGTTTTCATACATAGTGTAAACATTGCCCTTGTCATCATAATTTCCAAAATACAGTTCGTGGGCATTCTGTTCTATATCCTGTAAAACCGCTTTAACAGGATTATCAAGTCCATATTTTGAAAGGTCCTGAGGGTTATCCTCAACAAAATCCTGAACAACAACTTCTGCAAAGTTTTCCATCAGCTCTGAAAAACGGTCTATTCTAACTATACCGTTATAAGGAACAACCATAACATAGGTAGTGTTGTCAATCGTCACAACCTCTTTATCATTCTCCATTTTATATCTTATTCCAAGTGCTCTCTCGCCCTTGTTTGTGATAGAAAAGCTAAGCGGAGTGTATGAATCCATTTTACCAAGAACAGTTTCACGGTAGGAATTAAAATCATTAAGGAAAGAGCCTGCCTTATGTCCTGACATAAGATAGATTTTATCTTCTCCCTCTTTCATAACATAATAGCTTTCATCAACTGCCGATTTATCACCCAAAATAAATTTTGTTTCACCATCATTTATGTCTGTTACGGTAACTTTGGGACAATTTTCATTAAATCCATAGTCACCTTTCTTTTCCATATTCTCAGAAACCAGTTTTTTCACATTAAACTCATAAAAATCATAGAGCATATTCTTAATTTTTGCTTGAGAAAGCAAAACGTCAGGTTTCTTTGGATATTCATAAACATATGTTTTAAACTCTTTTCCCGAGGCACTTTTTTCAACTTTTTCAGATTTTACAAAGGTTATGTCCTCTTTTCCGTTTTCTATGCGGACTTTCTTTATATTTTCGTCCTGAATAGAGAATATTTCAAAATAGTCATTTCCCTCTATGTCTGCATTTTCTCCGCCGTTTTTCGGCATTGTGGCAATATAATAGATAGTTATAAGCAGAGCTATGATTATTCCAAAGCTTATAATCGCCACTTTTTTCTTTAATCCTTCATTCATTACAGATATCTCCTCCTGAGCCATACATAAAGTCCTATGCCGATAATAGCAATAGGAATTAAATATTGAAGAACAATATAACAAAGAATAATCTGAGTGTCATTTATAGTAAGTGTTGTTGAGCTTATTTCTTTTGCTCTTATATTCAAGGGATTTTCCTTTTCTGTCATATAAGAAACCATATTAAGAATAAAATCACCGTTTGCAAAGCTTGCCTCTTTCACAATATCAAGTTCAACGGAATGAAGAGAGGTTATAAAACCTATCATCCCTTTTGTTTCCCCTTGCATCACAGATAAACCTGCAAGAGTTAAAGGCCCGTCAATATCTCCCTCTTCTTTTTTGGTTGATGTGCTTTCCGTATCCTTCTTGCCATATGACTTATCCGAAGTTTCAAGAAGAGGATATGTTAGTGCATATCTTATATTTGAGTTTGTCAGGGTTACACTTCCTGAATAAGGAGCAACAAATAAAAGCTCCGCTTCTTTAAGATTTTTATTTATCTCATGGTCGCACAGAGTTGCAACGGGAACAAGCTCCGACCCGTAGCTATAATTTGAATTTGTTTCAACAACTATATCCTGATTTGGGATTATGCCCCATTCCTTCATATAGCTTTCAAGCTTTTCAAGAGGATATTTACCGGGGGTGGAAATATAAAGCATTTTCCCGCCTCTGTCCATATATTCATCAAGAATATTTATCTCCTCTGCTGTGAAGTCAACAGATGGTGCCATAACAACCAAAAGTTCTGCATCCCCGCTTATGTTATTCAAAGCGATATTCACGTCCTCTGTGATATATCCTTCCTCTTCAAGCATTGGTCTTAAACTCAGGGACTCCTGCTCGCTGTGGCCTGTTGTGAATAAAACCTTACTGTCACCGCTTTGCCCTGTTACAAAAGAAAACGCCATAGTCATTTTCTTTTCCATATCTATACTTGTTGCACCTGTATATTGATTCTGGCTGTATAGCTGTTCAAGTGTGACTATTTTGACTTTATCACCGCATTCCACTATAATAGAACCGGGATTTATATATTCCCCAAGATTTTCATACTTCTTTGCAAAGGTTGGATTTTCATAAGGGTCAACATATGTAACCTTTATGTTTTTGTTAAGTCCTGAATATTTACTAAGATATTCCCTTGCATACTCTATATAATCATTTGTATTATCCTCAGGATAAAGAGCATACACATTGACTTCCTTATCAATTCTTCTTATAATCTCATTTGTCTGATTTGAAAATTCATAAACTCTTTCTCTTGTCAAATCATATTTAAGAGGAGTTCTGTTGCTGATTACGGTTACCACAACATTAAGGAGAATAACCGCCAAAACCACAAACACAGTCAGTATAACCGAGCTTAATTTGTATTTATTCTTAAAGCTGTTCATTTCATTCCCCTCCTATTCCCATCTTCTTCTTTCGATGCCCTGAACTGTCAGGAACAGGAACACACCGATAAAGCTGAGATAATATACTATGCTTACTACATTAAGTATACCTCTTTGAAATTCATAATCACGGTTCATAAGTGAAAACCATGATAAAACTGAGGCAAGAGCCTTGTTTGAAACTCCTGCTGCTATATCATCCATAAAATAAACAAGCAAAAGTACCCCGAATGTGAACACCGCCGAAATCATCTGGCTTTCTGTCAGGGAGGAAATAAAAATACCAATGGCAATAAACGCTCCCCACAAAAGGACAAAGCCAACATATGAGCCGATTATTTCGCTTATGGGCGGGTTTCCGAACATACATAAAACAATGGGGAAAACAAAGGAAATAACAACTGTTACTCCAAGAGTCGCCATTGCGGCAAGATATTTGCCTACTACAATTTCGCCTATACTGCAGGGTGCAGTAAGCAGCAGCTGGTCTGTTTTTTTGTTTCTTTCCTCAGAGAATGAACGCATAGTGAGTATTGACACAAGGAAAAGATACACTATGTTTATGTTTGAAAAAATAACGCTTATATCAGCTATTCTGTACATCAGGCTTCCGTTTAAGAAAAACATTGATGCAAGTATCATAAATACTGCTGTGAATATATAACCGATAGGAGATAAAAAATAACTTTTGAATTCTTTACTGAATATTGCTTTCATTTTCCTCTCCCTCGCTTTCTTCTTTTATTTCATCATCGGTTTCATTAACCTTTTCTTCTTTTCTCTTAGCCATAAGCTTTTTAAGTATATTAATTTTCGGTTCACTATCATCATCAGCCTTTATGTAGGTCTGAGAGTTTGTGAGTCTTATAAATATTTCTTCAAGAGAAAGCTCTGCAGATTTAAAGCCTATAAGCGGAAGATTTGCACTTGCAAAGCCCTCAAAAATAGCCTTTCTTATATCCGAGCCTGTCTCTGCCTCAACCATAAAATCAACGGTGTCCGTTTCTTTTATACCGATTAGCCCGAAGAATTTAATATTTTCAATTTTACCAAGAACAGCATTTGCGTCCTCTTCCGAGCCTGCCACTCTTAGAATATATTTTCCCTTATCTCCCATACTTTTCTGCACATTCGCAAGTGAATCAGAAACGACTATATGCCCTTTACTGATAATGGTTACCCTGTCGCATACAGCACTTACTTCCTGAAGAATATGGGTGCTTAAAATTATAGTTCTGTTTTTGCCAAGCTCTTTAATAACATTTCTGATTTCTATTATTTGTTTCGGGTCAAGTCCCACAGTTGGTTCATCAAGAACCAGAACCTCAGGGTCGCCGATAAGTGCCTGTGCAAGTCCCACTCTTTGCTTATATCCCTTTGAAAGGTTTTTTATCATTCTGTTTGCAACATTCTGAATTTTCACAAGACACATAATCTCTTTGATATGCTCGTCTTTTGGAAGCTTAACCTTTTTTAGGTCATATACAAATTCAAGATACTCCGTAACAGTCATATCAAAATAAAGAGGCGGGTTTTCAGGCAGATAGCCAATCTTCTTTTTCGCCTCCTTGGGATAGTCAAGAATATTAAGCCCGTCAACTAGAATTTCACCCTCGCTGGCAGACAAATAGCCTGTGAGAATATTCATAGTTGTTGATTTTCCCGCTCCGTTAGGACCGAGAAAACCCATAATCTCCCCTCTCTTTACAGAGAAAGTCGCTCCTGACACTGCTTTTTTGTTTCCGTATTTTTTAACAAGGTTCTTTATTTCAATAACCGCATTGTTATCTTCTGTCTTTTCAGGAACAATATCTGTCATCTCATTATACATCGCATCATTACTCATAATCAGGTTTCATCCTTTCTCTATTTAACGGGAAGTGCATAGAAAAGCATACAGAAATACTGCATAACACTTCCTCCAAGAACAAACATATGCCACACAGAATGCATATACTTATACTGAGGCAATTTGTAAAAAATAAATCCCACTGTATATAAAATTCCTCCGCCTGCAAGGAAAACCATTCCCATTTTGGGAATAAGCGAAAGCACGGGGAAGAAGAAAACCACCGACCAACCCATAATCAAATATAAAACCGTTGAAATCTTGTGCCATCTTTTCATATCAATGGCATTAAACACAACTCCCACAACTGCACAAAATGCGTTTATACCAAACAATACCCAACCGAGGGCACCCCTTATAAGAGAAAGACTGATTGGAATATAAGAACACAAAATAAGAATAAAAATTGAACAGTGGTCAAAAACCCTGAACACATATTTTGCCTTTTCGTTTGTCAGCGAATGATAAAGTGTTGAGAAAATGTATAAAAGAATAAGCCCGCTTCCATACAGCGATGCAGAAACAACACTTCGGGCATCTCCATATATCGCAGCATAAACAATAGCAACAGCCGTTCCCGCAATAGCAAGAAGAGCACCCACCCCGTGAGTTATAGCATTTGTTATCTCCTCGCCCATACTCTGGGGGCGTTTTTTTATATCACTTACTTTTTCTGTCATCTTAACACCTCGTATAAAAAAAGATTATATTTCAACAAATAAACTATACTCCAAAATCCCCCGTTTGTCAACCAAATCGAAATATTTTTAACATTTTTTTTACATATTTATATTACCTTGACAAATCCAATTTCAAGTGTTAAAATAACAGTGAAAAATTTCAGGGGAGGGATTTTATGCTTCTTACCGTTGATGTGGGAAATACCAATATTGTTCTTGGAGGTTATCTTGGAGACGAGCTTGCCTTTGTTTCAAGAATTTCAACCAATGCAACAAAAACCGATGACGAATACGCAACAAAAATCAAGAGTATTCTTTCTCTTAAAAACATTTCTCAGACAACCATCAAGGGGGCTATTATTTCTTCGGTTGTGCCTCCTCTTAACAACACAATCAAAAATGCTATTAAAAAGGTTTATAACGTTGAGCCTTTTCTCGTGGGGCCCGGCATCAAAACAGGTCTTAACCTTTTGGTTGATGACCCAAGACAGGTTGGTGCAGACCTTATCACTGCATCTGTGGGAGCATTCAATAAGTTCAAGGAGCCAACCCTTGTTATCGATATGGGAACAGCAACCAAAATGATGCTTATTGACGAAAACGGGGCATTCAGGGGAGTTTCCATTATCCCGGGAGTGCAAATAGCACTCAAAGCCCTTACAGGCGGAACAGCACAGCTTCCCCAGATTAGTCTTGATTCTCCGTCAAATGTTGTTGGAAGAAACACAAATGACAGTATGAAATCGGGAGTTATCTACGGAAATGCTTCAATGATTGACGGAATGATTGAAAGAATCGCAAAGGAATATGGCAAAATGCCGCGTCTTATTGCAACAGGCGGACATTCGGGAGATATTATTCCTCATTGTCATCACGATATTTTAATCGACGAGCATCTTATTCTTTATGGGCTTAAGCTCATTTATGAAAAAAATATATAATCCGTAAAAAAATTAAATTTATATATGCGTTGCATCATTTTAAATGAGCGACAGCAGGGAGGTTAATTTTATGGAAAACAAAACAAATCAAACAAAGAAAATGGTGCTTAGTGCACTACTGACAGCCGTGGTAATTATTTTTCAACTTATTGGCGGAATTCCGGTTGGACCATGCAATCTGGCAATTTCACTTATTCCAATAGTAATAGGAGCTGTAATATGCTCGCCTTTAGTTGGTGCATGGCTTGGATTTGTATGCGGAGCTACAATTCTTATCAGCGGACAGGCTACATTGTTTGTTGGATTCAGTTTGGTTGGAGCAATTGTCACAACATTGGTTAAAGGCGTGTTATGCGGTTATCTTTCAGGGCTTGTTTATAAAGTGCTAAAGAACAAAAACCGTACCATTGCAGCTGTAACTGCAGCAATTACATGTCCTGTTGTCAATACCGGCGTATTCTTTATCGGATGTCTGATTTTCTTTGTGAACGGACTTGCTGAAATGGCGGGAACATCCGGAATAGACTCTAAATTTATTTATTTTATGTTTACAGGTCTTGCAGGAGTCAACTTTTTGCTTGAGTTCTTCACAAACCTGATTTTAAGTCCGATAATCGTAAAGCTTATATCATTTAAAGAAAAATAAAGAGGTGGGCCAAGACCCACCTTTTATTTTTCTTTAAATTCTATTAATGTTTCCCCTTTATAAATTATATCCCCTTTTTGTCCTTTTTTGTAGCTATCAAAAAACATTTCGGAAACACTGAAAAAAAGCTTTTCTTCTCCACATTTAAAAGTCAGGATGCACTCTGCCTTATTTTTCGGCGGTCCATTTATGCTCTGTATTCTTCTCATCACAAACTGTTTATCTATTATTTCACCATAAACCGTTTTTACCGTTTCTTCCTTATTTTCTTCAAGGTCTTCCTTTGTTACTCTGTTTCTTTTATATTTTAATATTATTCCAACTACAATAACAATTTCTATCAACAAAAAGAACCCATTAAAAACTATATTTAAAATTTCAGACATTTCCCCTTAGCCTCCTTATATGGTTTTCTTCATTATATACCCTCCAGAAAAATTTTTCAAGAATTTTCGGACAAAGTGTAGAAAAATTATAGTTTATATGTTATAATTTCTTTAACAAGTAATTCACGAAAGGAAAATATTATGAAAAGAATTGCAAAATTTCATAAAGTCAGCAAAGAACAATTTATCGCTGACTACACAGACACCTTTGGAAATGAATCTTCAGCCGAAGAAATATATAACGAAATAAAACCTCCAAAAAGGGCAACAACAGGCTCTGCAGGATACGACTTTTTCTTAACCCGCGACATCAAGCTTGCTCCAAATGAAAGTGTTAAAATTCCTACAGGAATTAGAGCAGAAATTGATGACGGCTGGGTTCTTAAAATTTATCCCAGAAGCGGTCTTGGATTTAAGTTCCGTCTTCGTCTTAACAACACAGTGGGAATTATTGACAGCGACTATTTCTTCTCAGATAATGAAGGACATATTTTTATAAAAATCACAAACGAATCCTTAGAAGGAAAAGTGGTTGAACTCAAAAGGGGCGATGCCTTTGCTCAAGGAATTTTCCTTGAATACGGAATAACCACCGACGACGATGCTGACGGCGTGAGAAACGGCGGATTTGGAAGCACTTCAAAATAACTAAAAAGCCATTGAAACATTAGTTTCAATGGCTTTTGTTTGTTATTCTGCAGGGAAGAAAAATTCATAAAGAATTGTTAAATCATCAATAGAAAGTTTTTCAACAATCATATTCTGTAGTGCAATTCTATCGCTCCGCACTTTCATAGTTTTATAAATCTCAAATGTATCGTCCTTTGCCTTTTTATAGTCAAAGCTTCTGTCTTTTAAATATTCTCCCATACTTAATGCTATTGCCTCTACAACCTTTTTCTGTGGTTCAAGATAACAAAGGGGAATAACCTTATCGTTTAAATCATTAATAATTTTATTCATTTTCTCAACCAAAACATCATCTGCAAGGCTGTTAAGGTCAAAGCCAATGGCAATATCCGATTTATCAACAACACATTTTGCAAGTATAACAGATGCCTCTCCCCTTGTTATAGGCATCGTTGCTCTGAAAACATCTCCCTCTTCAAGCTCTGCAAGTCCGTTTGATATAACTATCTTAACACTTTCCTCCGCCCAGTCGGAAACTTCATCATTAATAGTAACAGGAATTGGCACAGGCTCCATTTTCAAAATATTGTTTATAATAACCGAGACCTGCTCTCTTGTTATCTTTTCATTGGGACAAAATCTTCCGTCCCCCATTCCTTTTATATAATCTGCCCCAACAGCTTTTAACACCTCTTCATAATACCAGTCGGACTCAAATATATCACTAAACGGATTTTCTGCAGGCTGAGTGTATGAAAAAACATTATTCACTATTTTCACAAACTCTGCTCTTGTAAGATGATTATTCGGAGCAAAGGTTGTTTCGTCATAGCCGTTTACATATCCTGCTTTCCAAAGCTTTTCTATAGCAAAGGCTTCTTCTGTGCCCTTTTCAACATCCGCAAAGGGCATTGAAAAAGCATTCACAAAAAGAAAAACAAACAGGATTAATGTTATAAACGCAGTTTTCTTCATAGTATATACCCCAAATCTTTATTTCATTTTACTCATATAATAGGCTTTTTTCAAATTTTTTTCATTTTCATAAGCCTTATTTATTGTATCAATTATAGAGGTGTCTCCCCCAACAGCTTTGATTTCCTTTTCAAGCTTTGCGGTAAGCTCTGCCATTTTCGCATCACACTGTGCAAGAAGTGAACTTGCAACAGACATATATTTGGAAACAAGCTCTTTTTTCCCAACAAGATTTTTCTTTTCCTTGGGTAATGCCAAATAATCTTTCTTAACTTTAGCCTCCATTTGCCCAAGCTGTCCTAAGTAATAGGCTTTTAAGCTGTAGAACTCTATAATTCTGTTTGAAACAATTTTGTTTGTTTTGTTTTTAACATCATTTGAATCTTTTATTTCGGCTTTTTCAAGCTCGGCTCTTTTTTTACCAACAGCCTCTTCAACCGACATTTCACCGCTTAAAATTTTTGCCTCGTCCTCATCAGTGAAATCACTGATAATATCATATTTTTCTTTTATCTCCTTATCAAGAGATTCCTTATTGTCCGCAATCATCTTATCTATCTGGTCATCCGTATATTTAAACGAATTTAAAACCGCTTTTATATTATCCGCCTGCCACACACAAAACCCTGCACTAAGCACGAATAAAACTGCAAATAAGGCTAAAAGTATTTTCCATATTTTTTTCATTTGTCAACGCTCCTTTTTGCCCATTTAAAAACTATTCCTCCTGCTAAAATCCCGTTTGAGTCAATCAAAACATCTCTCATCTGACATCCTCTGCCCGGTACAAAAAGCTGGTGGACTTCATCGGACACTGCAAATATCACTCCTGTTATAAAAACCGTCAAAAGAAATACCTTGGCATCCTTATCGTAACAATCAACATACATAGAAATAAGAAGTGCAAAAATAAAAAATAAAGTGAAATGGGCACATTTTCTTACAAAATTGTCTGTTTTTCTAACAAACATATCTTTTCCCATATCACTGAATTTTTCTATATGCACCGCAAATTTATCGTATAATATTCCTGTTATACTTTTGCTCTCCTTTGAAGATATCTCTGCAGGGTGAGATGAAAAAGACCATATTATAAAAGAATAATATATAATCATCAGAATTATAAGTATCTTTTTCATTCACAACCTCCACTATTTAAATACACTCCGGATTTGATTTCATAAACGTTTCCGTCCAAAATTCAAAATCATCCAGGAAACGGCCTTTGTTTATCTTTCTTATAGCCTCAACTGCCATCTTATAATCAGGCTTTCTTTTGTCCATATCGTGACAATCTGTTCCTATAAACTGAATAAGCCCGTTTTTCATCATAAATTTTACTCTGTTTCTCATTATACGGGATGTGAAAAAACTTGTGTTAACCTGAACTAATGCCCCGATTTGAATAAGATTGGTCATCATTTCTTTAAGAGAATTGTATGCAAAATACCTTTCGATATGTGCAATAACAGGAATAATATCCCTGTTTCTGTTTAGTCTTGCCAATATAGCATAATCCTTTATATCCCACTTCCGAAACGGCATTTCTATAAGCATATAATTTGTTCCGCCAATGCAAAGCTTTGATGCATCATCTATAGTATCAAGCCCGTGGAAAAACCTTACCTCTGCTCCGGGGATTATGTTTGGTCTGTCTTTTATATTTTTTTTATCAAGTTCATTGGCAAGGGTGCTTAGAGACAGCTTTCTGGCTTCCAGAAAGTCATTTATACTTATCTCATCATAGTAAAAATGGGGAGTCGCAATTATTGCGTCCACCCCTTGATCAGAAAGCATTTTTAACATTTGAGCTGACATATCGGAATCTGTGCTTCCGTCATCAATTCCGGGAAGAATATGGGTGTGAAAATCTATCACCATTTTAGCCCCTTCTTTCTCTCCTACTTTTTATCTTTTTGCTTTTTCAGCTTTCTTTGAAGACTTCTCCCCTGATGAATAATTATCGCTTCCGTATCTTCTCGAATTATAATAATATCTGCCTTTTCCATAGCCTGATGAATAACGGCGTTTCTTATAATTATATCTTTTGTAGTTATATTTATATGCCCCGTTACTTCCGTAAACAACACCGTTTAAAACAAAGCCAAGAACCTTTGCTTCTGCAAATTCAAGCTGCTTCAACGCCTCTTCAATAGTGTCCTTATCTGTTGAATTGTATAGAACAACCATAATAACACCCGTCATCCACTTTGCAAGAATAGTGGAGTCGGTTACTATATTTACGGGAGCTGTGTCAAAGAATATATAATCATATTTCTTTTCAAGCTCTGCAATAAGATTTCCCATTCTGTCAGAACCTAAAAGTTCCGCAGGATTCGGCGGGATATTACCTGAAAAAATAACATCAAGATTTGCATAATCTGTTTTATTTATAACCTCATCAAGAGAGCTTAAACCAACCAATGCATTTGAAAGTCCGGGTGAACTTTGTTTTTCCAGAAGTCTTGATATGTTAGGTCTTCTAAGGTCACAGTCCACAACTAATACTCTTGCTCCTGTTTCTGCAAAGGTTATTGCAAGGTTAAGACAGTTTGTTGACTTACCCTCTGATGCTATTGAACTTGTTACAGAAATTTTCTTACAACCTTCCTGTGGAAGTGAAAATATAATATTTGTACGAAGAGCTTTATACGCTTCCTTTACCTGAAAAGAAGTTTTATCTGAAAGGACTTTATCCTTGACAAATTCTCTTTTTAACAGCTCATCCTTTGCCTTACTCTTCTGACGATGTTCTGTTTGTAGCATTCTGAGCCGCTTTAACAAATTCAGCATACTGTTGTTTGCCATAAGAATAACCTCCCATCATATATTTTGACCTACCATAGCCTCTTCCGTATTTATAGCTTCTTCGGTAGTAATAATATTTAGAACTTGCATTATCCGGATTTCCTATTTCAGGGATAATACCAAGAATTGATTTGTGGAACCAGTTTTCAAGGTCTGTTTCACTCTTAACTCTTGTATCGAATATTTCTCTGATAATAATAATACCGCAACTGAATAAAAATCCTAAGATAAAGCCAAGCATTGTGTTTCTTCTGATATTCGGAGCAACACGAGTGCCGGGCTCTGCTGTATCAATAAGCTTAACTGTTCCTGTTTCTATATATTCATTAAGCTTGTCGGGAGCAACATCTGCAACAACATTTGCAATTAGCGCTGTATGTTCAGGATTGTTTCCTGTTATGCTGACTTTAAGTATTTCTGTTTCATTTACAGAGCTTGCAGAAAACATAGAAAGTATTTTCTTTGATGAATATTTAATTCCATATCTTCTCTCCGCCTCAACAGAAACTTCGGACATAACAGTGTCACTTTTCAAAATCTGGATATAGGTTTCAACAAGTCTTTGAGACGCCTGCATATCCGCACTTGAAATCTGAGTTTTTGAAAGAAGTGTTGCCCTGTTATTGTTGTTTACATACATAGTAACAGACGACCTGTATGACGGAAGAACCATTGTCTCACTGTAAACAAAAGCAACAATTCCTACAAGCAATGTCATAACAAGGATAAAACTCAAACTTTGAGTTATAATTTTGACTAATCGTTTTATGTCCAACTCTTCAAATTGTTCCATTGGTATTTCCCCCTTTTATTGACGAAAGTATATTGTCTATGCTAAAACTTTTTCCTGAGAAACCTGCCCTGCCTTATGGTAAGTGGGAACAATGTCCATAAGGTGTGTAACCACACTTTCTGCATCGTTCTCTTCTGCCGCCTTTTTAAGTTCCTCAAGCTTTTCAAAAAACGTATCTTCTTCAATATCTATCTGATTTCCGATAAATATCTTTTTGTTTTCAGTACTCATAAGACCTTCCTCGCTCATGAGAAGTTCCTCATAGAGCTTTTCTCCGGGTCTGAGTCCTGAATACTTTATTTCTATATCAACATCCGGAACATGTCCCGAAAGTCTTATAAGCTGCTTTGCAAGGTCTGCAATTCTTACAGGCTCGCCCATATCAAGAACAAAGATTTCTCCACCCTTTGCCATACTTCCTGCTGCAAGAAGAAGCTGAACAGCCTCGGGTATAGTCATAAAATATCTTATTATATCAGGATGAGTCACCGTAACAGGTCCTCCCTTTTCAATCTGTTTCTTGAAAAGCGGAATAACTGAACCGTTTGACCCAAGCACATTTCCAAATCTGACAGCCACAAAATCTGTTTCGGAGTTTTTATCAAACACCTGAACAATCATTTCGCAGCATCTTTTTGTTGCACCCATAACATTTGTGGGATTAACTGCCTTGTCTGTTGACACAAGAACAAATTTATCCACCCCGTATTCCGAGGCAAGCTTTGCAGTTGTGTAAGTTCCGAAGATATTGTTTTTAACAGCTTCTTCAGGATTATGCTCCATAAGAGGAACATGCTTTCTTGCCGCTGCATGATAAAGTATCTCCGGTCTGTATTCTTCAAACAAAAGTCTCATTCTGTCTTCATCGCATACAGAAACGATTTCTATACTCAGAGAAAGCTTTTTTCCATAATCACCTATAAGCTCCTGCTGAATATCATAAGCATTATTTTCATAGTTATCAACGATAACCAGTTTTTTCGGTTTTAAAGATGCAATATGTCTTGAAAGCTCACTTCCGATTGAGCCGCCGCCCCCCGTTACCATAACGGTTTTTCCTGATATAAAGCTTTCAAGCTTATTATTTTCAAGTTTAACTGAGGCTCTGCCAAGCAAATCCTCAATGCTGATTTTTTCAATTCTTGACTCATTGCCCGCTCTCATTCCCATTACCATTTTTGAAACATGGCATTTGGTTTCATAGCATTTGGCAAGAATTCTCTTTTTATCTTCTTCCTCCAAGTGAGCGATACATACTAAAATAACATCAATGCCCTCATCGGCTGCGATAGTCGGAATATCCTCCGTTGTTCCCGCAACAGGAATTCCTCTTAATTTTCTTCCGACTTTTGCAGGGTCATCATCAACCATACATACAAGTTCATATTTTTCATAGTTTCCCTTTTCAAAATCATCAAAGAAAAGAGATGCCATCTCCCCTGCCCCAACAATCATAAGACGTTTTTTATCCCCCGTCTTTCCTGTTGCTAAATGGGCACTTCTCGCACTGTAGCTCGCGTACATAACCACATACACAATTCTGGACATTATAATAAGAAATGCCAGCAAAATAAATTTTACAAGATGTGTTTCATATGGAATTATTTCAGGAAAACCTGTTAAAATATTAAAAGAAAAGCAAAGAAAAACGGACACAAAACACGTCATAAAACATCTTGCGAGATGTCTTATCCTTGCATATCTCCATATTACACTGTACATTTTAAAAACATAAAAACAACACGCACTGATAATTATATTCAATATTGATATATGTACAAATACAGTTCTTCCAATTCCCGCTTTAATAAAGTCGCTGAAGAATAAAAACCAGGTGAAAAGTTCAGAAAGGAACACTATACTCATATCTATAAGCAACAAGACAATATTTCTGTGCTTTTTAAATAAACTGAGCAATTTATCACACCCTAAACATATTTCTAATCATCTGAAAAAATACATACCACTCCGTATGGTATTTTAACACACAATTTTAAGCTTGTCAATTAAATCTGCAACTTTTTGAGCTGAAAATATTTACAAATTTTCATAATTATATTATAATGAATTGACTAAAGAAAAAGAAAGGAACAGACTATGAAACACTATACATACACAACCCGCGGGACCTGTTCAAGACAAATCCACTTTGACTCCGACGGCGAGAGGGTTTATAACATTCAGTTTATTTCAGGCTGCAACGGCAACACCCAAGGCGTTGCAAAACTTGCAGAGGGTATGAAAATTGAAGATATTATTGAAAAGCTCAAAGATATCGACTGCGGGGGCAGAGGAACCTCCTGCCCTGCACAACTGGCACTTGCAGTAAGTGAAGTAAAAAAATAAATTTATACAAAAAATGGTTGCCTCTGATATGCACCCCAAAAGTTAGACACTTTTGGAGGTGCATATTTTTTATGGGTAAAACAGGAAGAAAAAACAAAACATACTCGCCAGAATTCAAAATATCTGTTATAATGGATATGCGAGAACACCACCTTGGGTATTGTGAAACCATACGAAAGTATTGGAAGGACGAACCGGAAGTTAATCATCTTTCTAAAATCAGGTTGTGGGAACGCATATTTTTAGAAGAAGGAGCCGAAGGTCTAATGAAAGAAA
>JAZSOT010000016.1:0-18980 GCA_045537065.1 Clostridia bacterium
TAAAGCAAGAAGAGATAAGAGAAGAGCAAACTGGAAATTATCAGTTCCGGGTCTTGTTAAATGCTCAAAGTGCGGTGAATTTGTATTACCACACAGAGTTTGCAAAGCTTGCGGCACTTATAAAGGTAAAGAGGTAGTTAAAGTTGCTGAATAATAAAAGGAGCTAAAGCTCCTTTTTTATTTAAAAAATGGGAAAAGAAAAAAATATAAAAAAATAAAAAGTTTTTGAAAAAAAAGCTTGACATCTGAGTTGATATGTGGTATTATATCATCTGCAAGTTGTTTTTCAGCTTGTATAAATATTTTAAGCTGGTGTAGCTCAATTGGCAGAGCAGCTGATTTGTAATCAGCAGGTTGCGGGTTCGAGTCCCATCACCAGCTCCATTTTTGGAGGGGTTCCCGAGTGGCCAAAGGGGGCAGACTGTAAATCTGTTGCGTCTCGCTTCGATGGTTCGAATCCATCTCCCTCCACCAGGAAAAAGACATCTTCGGATGTCTTTTTTTATCGATATAAATCTCTTGCGAGATTTTCGATATGTCTTGCAGACTCGATATGTGCTGGCGCACTCGATATGTCGCTAACGCGACGGGATTTATATCATATCGAGTTCGAGCGAAGCGAGAAATATATCAAATTTGCAAAGTAAATATATCGAACAAACGCAGTTTGTATATCGTCTAATAATAAATGCATCTGTTGGGTGTTGCAAATGCTGGACAAATATGTTTTTCTGAATGCAGAAACCTATGTTTTTGAGGGAATAAAAAATTTATTTTAAAAAATTAAAAAAATACTTGCATTTTCTAAAAAGGTGTGATATACTAAGCTGTATTGATTTGGACAATGAAAAAATAATATGTGATGGAGGTGAAATCTATGCCTAATATCAAGTCAGCTAAGAAAAGAGTAAAGGTTATCAAAACAAAGACTCTTCAGAACCAAATGTTTAAATCTCAGCTTAAAACAGCTATCAAGAAGTTTGAGGATTCTTTAAAGGAAGGCAAGGAAGCTGCCTCCGCTGCTTACGTTGCAGTTATTAAGAAGACAGACCAGGCCGTAGCAAAGGGTATTCTTCATAAGAACACTGCAGCTCGCAGAAAGAGCCAGTATGCTGATAAGTTAAATAAAATTGCTTAATATTTTTTAATATTGCAGTTTAAAAAGTGACCGGGGCGGTCACTTTTTTGTTATATAGAACATAACATAATTTAAAAGGAAAAGGAGGAGTGAGTCAAAATGATAAACAAATATAAACACACAAGCTTTGCGTGTTATTTAGGGTATATAACTCAGGCACTTGTTATAACATTGCCGTCTCTTTTGTTTACAGTTTTTTATAACAGGTATGGTATAACCTTAGGAGAACTTGGATTTTTGATAACGGCAAGTTTCTGTGTCCAGATTTTAATTGATTTGACATCAGCCCTCTTTTTGGATAAGGTAAGTTACAGAATACCCGCTGTTTTAGCACACTTTTTTTCGTTTCAGGGATTTTTCCTTATGAGTTTTTTGCCTGATATAATGACAAATCACAGATTTTTTGCTATATGCCTGTGTGTTTTTATATCAAGTGTTGGCGGAGGATTGATTGAGGTTATAATAAGTCCCCTTATGGAGATTTTGCCGAATGAAAGAAAGGCTGCATCTATGAGCTTTTTGCATTCCTTTTTCTGCTGGGGACAGGCTTTAACCGCTGTTTTATCAACCTTATATATTGCTGTTTTTAAAATAGAAAGGTGGAATTTTCTCCCTGTAACGTGGTCTTTGATACCGCTTTTTAATATGTTTTACTTTATGAAAGTTCCAATTCCTGAGCATAGAATGGTAAAAAAGGAGCAAAGAGGAATTTCCCTTTTGAAAGCAAAAAACTTCTGGATTTTTCTTATTATTATGGTTGCGGCAGGAGCAGCAGAGCTATCAATGTCTCAGTGGGCATCTTTCTTTGCGGAAACAGCTCTCGGAATTTCAAAAACTGCAGGTGATTTGTTTGGACTTACTATGTTTGCGGTTTTTATGGGAGTGTCAAGACTTTTTTACGGAATAAAAGGGGATAAAATAAAGCTTTCTGATTTTATAATGTGGTCAGGAGTTTTGTGTATAGTATCTTATATTATGGTTGTATTTTCGCCCTATCCGGTTGTTTCTCTTATTGGATGTGCCCTTTGCGGTGTTTCTGTGGGAATTATGTGGCCGGGAACAATATCCTATGCAAGTGAAGTTTTTAAAGGTGGGGCATCTATGTTTGCTATGCTTGCCCTTGCAGGGGATATAGGTTGTTCTCTTGGCCCGGGGCTTGTTGGCTTTATGTCGGATTTATACAGGAAAGGCGGGATTTATTTCCCTGTTTTTATAGGAGATTTAACCAAGCAGGGACTTAAATTCGGACTTATGATTGCAGGGGTTTTTCCCATACTTTTGGTTTTTGCTATTTTGTATATGAGAAAAAAACAGGAAAGATAAAAAGACCTTTATAAATAGGCTTAAAGTCTATTTATAAAGGTCTTTGAATTTTGCCCTGATACTGCCTGACAAAAGATAGTTAACAGCTTCTGTTTCGGTTGTGATATATCCTATTTTTCCTGATCTTTCTGCAATAAAAATGTCAATAAAATAATCAAAGCTAAGATGCTTTAGTATAAGTCTTAATGGCGAATCAGCAGAAACGGTGATAATTTTTGTGTTTTTTTGTACTTTATTTTCTGCAGAACTTTTTGCAGAAAGGATGTCCTTTAATATAACACGGGTTAAAATGTTTCTTTCGGTGCAAAGATTTGAAAGCAGAAAAGCAGATATTAGAATGAGGTTAAAATTAAAAGGAGAGAAAACTATTATAAATGCTCCCGATACAAACAGAAGTAAGGTAATAATTCTGCTTAAATCAATCATAAAGTTATATGCTCTGAGGACCCCGAATTTAATGGATAAAAATGCTCTTAAAAATCTTCCGCCGTCTAAAGGCAGAGCGGGAATAAGATTGAAAATTCCTATTGAAAGATTAAGAAGAATTAAATAGTCCTTAAAGGAAAATTGTGGAGCAAGTGAAAGGGCATAAGCTGTGATAATATTAAATAAAGGCCCCGCAATGGAAACCAGCATTTCCTTTCCCGAATTTAAAAAGGAGATTTCGTTTATCTGTGCTGTCATACCAAAAGGCTCGATAATAATTTTTTTGAAGAAAGAACCTGTGAGGTAAATCATAATAATATGACAAAGCTCGTGAAAGAAAGCCGTCAGGAAAGAAAGAAGCAGAATATTGAAATAGCCAAGCCTGAAAGATATATAAAACAGGGGAATAATCAGAATATTTATATATGCTTTTTTTGTGAGTTTAATATACATAAATTTTGTCATAGTCAGTTGTTTGTTATATTAAGAATAGAATTTTTAAAATTTTCCATACCTGATGTAACAGATGAAAAATCAATGTTGTACGTTAAAATTTCTTTGATTTTAAGGCGACAGTCAGGATTTATGGAGCAGATGTATTTCACAAGGAAAAAGCAAAGTATAACAAGAAATATGCGTATAACATATGCAATTTTTTTGTTATTCGGTTTTGTGCTGTCTTTAAGTTTCTTTGAAGAATAATTTCTTTTCATAAATATTCCCTCTCTTGTTTATTATCTGGTTTCAATAAATTATATTAAAAAATTATAAAAAATATGCTTGTATATTTCAGACGGATAGTGTATTATGATATAAGACTAACTTTTGAAAGGTAAAAAGATATGAATTACAGTCAAATTCTTGAAAAATGCTTGCTTAAGGTGCAAAAACCTACAAGATATATAGGAAACGAATTTAATAGCGTTCATAAGGGAAAAGAAGGTCTTATGAGCTTTGCTTTTTGTTTTCCTGATGTGTATGAGGTGGGAATGTCTCATCTTGGAATGAAAATTTTATATCATATGTTAAATGACAGGGATGACACTGTGTGCGAAAGAGTTTTTGCTCCGTGGACAGATATGGAAGAGGAGATGAAAAAGCATAGTCTTCCTCTTTTGTCTCTTGAAAGCCACACTCCCGTTAAAGATTTTGATATGGTTGGTTTCACCCTCCAGTACGAAATGAGTTATTCAAATATTGTTAATATGCTCAGCTTGGCAGGAATCCCCCTTCTTCAAGAAGAAAGGGGAGAGGGTGACCCGTTTGTGTGTGCAGGAGGACCTTGTGCATATAACGGAGAGCCTATTGCTGATTTTATGGATTTCTTTATTATCGGCGAGGGCGAAGAGGTAAATAATGAAATAATGGATGCTTATAAGGAATGGAAAGCATCTGGCGGAAAAAGAGAAGATTACCTTAAAAAAATTGCTTGTATTGAGGGGATTTATGTTCCGTCATTTTATGATGTTTCATATAATGAAGACGGAACAATAAAAAGTATTGAGCCAAAATATGATTTTGTACCAAGAACTGTAAAAAAGAGAATTATAAAGGATTTAGACAGTTGCTATGTGCCTCAGAAACTGATAGTTCCGTTTTCGGATATTGTTCACGACAGAATTATGCTTGAAGTTTTCAGAGGATGTATAAGAGGTTGCAGATTTTGTCAGGCGGGATATATCTACAGACCTGTTAGAGAAAGAAGCTGTGAGGCACTTGTTGAAACTGCAAAGAATTGTATTAAAAGCACAGGCTATGAGGAAATGTCACTGTCTTCGTTAAGTACAAGCGATTATACAAAACTTCACGAGCTTACGGACAAGCTCCTTGAATTTACGGTGGATAAAAAAATAAATCTTTCACTTCCGTCTCTTCGTGTGGATAATTTTTCAATGGAGCTTATGGAAAAGGTTCAAAAGGTTAAAAAGAGCGGTCTAACCTTTGCCCCTGAGGCGGGAACACAAAGGCTGAGAGATGTTATAAATAAAAATGTTCAAGAAGAAGATTTGATGCGAACTGCAAAAATTGCATTTGAGGGCGGATATAACAGGGTTAAGCTCTATTTTATGATAGGTCTTCCAACGGAAACTTTTGAGGATGTTGAGGGAATAGCAGACCTTGCGCAAAAAGTTCTTGATGTGTTTTATTCTATTCCTAAAGAAGAAAGAAAGGGCAGAGGGGTTAATATAACCATCAGTACATCTTCTTTTGTGCCGAAACCTCACACTCCTTTCCAGTTTGAACCGCAAAATTCAATGGAAATGCTTATAGAAAAGCAAAAATTCTTAAAGGAAAAAATAAAATCAAGATGTATAACATATAATTGGCATCAAAGCGAAGTAAGCTTTTTGGAGGCGGTTTTTGCAAAAGGTGACAGACGCCTTTCAAAGGTGCTTCTGGAGGCTCATAAGCTTGGCTGTGAATTTGATGGCTGGAGTGACTATTTCTCTTATGAAAAATGGCAGGAGGCGTTTCGGAATGCAGGAATAAATCCTGATTTCTATGCCTACAGAAAAATCGAAACCGACGAAATTCTGCCCTGGGATATTATGGATATAGGGGTAACCAAGAAATATCTGATTTCCGAGCTTGAAAAGGCGTATAAAGGAGAAACCACAGCATCCTGCCGTGATATGTGCAGTGGATGCGGTGCAACACAGTTTGGAGGAGGTGTCTGCTTTGAGTAAAAGAAGACTTAAGTTTTCAAAAATGGGAATGGGAAAGTTTATATCCCATCTTGACCTGCTACGAGCGTTCACAAGAGCAATAACAAGAGCGGAGCTTCCCGTTAAATATTCAAACGGATTTAACCCCCACCAGATAATAACCTTTTCTCTTCCTCTTGCGGTAGGAGTAACAAGTGAAACAGAATATGTAGATATAGATTTTTTTGATACAGCAAGTGACGGGGAAATCAAGGAGAAGTTAAATAAGGCTCTTCCACCCGACCTGAGAATACTTGATATAACGGAGCCATCTATAAAGGCTAACGATATTTGTGCCGCACGGTATAAGATAAGCTTTTTAAATCACAGCTTTGAAAGCGGCACTTTACAGAAATTCTTTAATCAAAAAGATATTCCCGCCTTGAAAAAGACAAAAAAAGGTGAAAAAACAGTTAATCTTACAGACTTTATTAAGGAGTATAATATTATATCTGAGAATAAAGGCGGAGCTGAGATTGAGGTTATTTTATCTGCAGGCGGACAGGCAAATATAAAGCCTGCACTTCTTACTGATAAGGTTCTGGAATTTGTATCAGCAGATGAAAATGCGGCGGTTTTAATACACCGAACAGAAATTTTTTATACAAATGGAAAAGAAATGTTAAATTTCTGTTGACAAAGGAAAAAAATTGTGTTATCATATTGTGGTAACCGCGCAGAAGGGGTATTAAATGCGTAAAATTCGCTGCCCCCGTTGGCGAGTCTTGGGTAATAGGAGGGATTACGGTTAATGTACGCAGTTATCGAAACAGGCGGAAAACAGTATAAAGTTTCTGAAGGTGATTTTATCTTTGTTGAAAAACTTGATGTTGAAGCCGGTGACACAGTTAAAATTGACAAAGTTTTAGCAATTTCAAATGATGGCGATATCAATGTTGGTGCTCCTTATGTTGACGGGGCAAGCGTTGAAGCATCAGTTGTTAAAAACGGTAAAGACAAGAAAATCATTGTTTACAAGTATAAGCCTAAAAAGGGTTATCACAAAAAACAGGGTCACAGACAGCCCTACACAAAGCTTGAAATTAAGAAGATTAACGGTTAATTTTTAAGCTTTATGAAAAGAAATTAAGAGAGGTGAATATAAATGGCACATAAGAAAGGTGTCGGTAGTACCAAGAACGGCAGAGACTCCGAGTCCAAAAGATTAGGTGTCAAGAAGGGTGACGGTCAGCACGTTTTAGCAGGAAATATTCTTGTTAGACAGCGCGGAACAAAAATTCATCCTGGTACTAACGTAGGCAAAGGCGGAGATGACACATTATTCGCTTTAGTTAACGGTCAGGTTAGATATGAACGCAAAGGCAGAGACAAGAAACAGGTTTCTGTTTATGAAATCGTTCAGTAATTAAAATTTGATTTTAAGCTTCTCATTTTACATAAAACAATGAGAAGCTTATTTTTTTAGAATTTGCGAGGGTGATGTTTCTATGTTTATAGATAAGTCGAAAATTTTTATTCAGGCAGGAAAGGGCGGAGACGGAGCTGTTACTTTTCATAGAGAAAAATATGTTGCAGCAGGCGGTCCCGATGGCGGAGACGGAGGCAGAGGCGGCGATATAATTGCCGTTGCCGACAAAAATGTCAGCACCCTTATGGATTTTAAATATAAGAAGAAATATGTTGCACAAAATGGTGAAAACGGCAGAGATTCAAGAAGAAGCGGAAAGAACGGGGAACATCTTATTATAAAATTCCCTCCCGGAACAATCATCAGGGATTCAGAATCCGGCAAGGTTATATGCGACCTTAAAAATGACGGAGAAAGCTTTGTTATTGCAAAAGGCGGAAGCGGCGGATGGGGAAATTCTCACTTTGCCACATCAACAAGGCAAACCCCGAAATTTGCAAAATCGGGTATTCCGGGAGATGAAAGAGAAATCACACTTGAACTTAAGCTTATTGCAGATGTTGGTCTTCTTGGCTTTCCAAATGTGGGAAAATCAACCTTTTTGTCAGTAATCAGCGATGCCCGCCCGAAAATTGCAAACTATCATTTCACAACCCTTGTCCCAAATCTTGGAGTTGTGAATATGGGAGACGGAAGCTTTGTTGTTGCAGATATTCCCGGAATTATCGAGGGAGCCCACGAAGGTGTTGGTCTTGGCCACGAGTTTTTAAGACACGTTGAAAGAACAAGACTTCTTCTGCATTTTGTTGATGTTTCAGGAGTTGAGGGAAGAATTCCTTTGGAAGATTTCGACACTATCAATGAAGAGCTTTTAAAGTATTCAAAGAAGCTTTCGGAAAAGAAACAGATAGTTGTTGCCAATAAGTGCGACATTCCGTCATTTGACGATAATATAGAAGAATTTAAAACCGAACTCGAATCAAGGGGATATGAAGTATTTATATTATCTTCTGCAACAAAAAAAGGTGTTCAGGAGCTTCTTAACTATGTATATGAAACACTTTCAAAACTTCCTGAAGAAGAGATGGAAGAATATGAAATGTTTGATATGGATGAAGAAAGACGAGATGAAACAATTGAAGTTTTTGTTGAAGACGGAGTTTATTTTGTTGAGGGTATGAGAGTGAGAAAGCTTGTTGGCTCAACAAACTTTGATGATTATGAATCACTACAGTATTTCCAGAGAATGCTGAGGAAAACAGGCATAATAGATTTACTTGAAGAAAAGGGCATAAACGAGGGCGACACGGTTAATATGTATGGTGTCGAATTTGATTATGTAAAATAAATGAAAAAAAGACTTGCTTTTTTTAAAAAAGTGTGTTATTATATTATGGTTAATAAAGGATAGTCCTCTGCAAACGGCTTTTCTGATGGCTTATTTTGCATGAATGTCTTATTGAAAGGATGTTTTATATGAATATTTTAGAACAAATCACAAAAGAACAAATCAGAACAGACCTTCCAGAGCTTTTAATCGGTGATACAGTTCGTATCTATGTTAAAGTTAAAGAAGGAAACAGAGAAAGACTTCAGATGTTTGAAGGAACAATCATTAAGAAGAATCACGGCGGAATTCAGGAAACATTTACTGCAAGACGTGTTTCTTACGGTGTTGGCGTTGAAAGAACATTCCCTGTAAATTCACCCAACATTGACCATATTGAGGTTGTTAGACACGGTAAGGTTAGACGTGCTAAGCTTTATTATCTCCGTGACAGAGTTGGTAAGGCTGCAAAGGTTAAAGAAAAGATTTAACCGCAAACCGAAAAAGTTTAATACAGTCACAATCGGGCGGCGGTTTTTAAAACTGCCGTCTTGCTGTATATAAGAAAGGCGGATTTTTATGGACGAAAACAGATTTGAAGAAATAGAAAATCCAATTGAAAACGAAGAAACAGAAGAACTAAGCGATGTAAAGAAGATGGACTGGAGAAAAGAAATTATTGAATGGGTTCAGGTGATAGTTTTTGCTGTTGCTTTGGCACTTGTTCTTAAAAATTTTGTTTTAACACTTGTTAAGGTTCAGGGTGAATCAATGGAGCCCACTCTTCAAAGTGCGGACAGACTTTATGTAAACAGACTTTTCTACACTCCGAAAAAGGGTGATATAATAATATTTAAACCTGCATCAGACCCAAAAAAACCTTATGTTAAAAGAGTTATTGCAACAGAGGGTGACACGGTTTATATTGATTTTCTTACAGGGGAAGTTTTTGTTAACGATGAGCTTATTGACGAGCCATATATTTTGGAAAACACCCACAGATACGGCTCTTATATAGTGAAGCTTGCAGAACAGGGAAAATACAGCAGAGAAAATCCTATTGTTGTTGAGAAAGACAAGCTTTTTGTTATGGGTGATAACCGTAACAACAGTAAAGATAGCCGTGAAATCGGTCAGGTTCCCATTGATGAGGTTATGGGGCAGGCGGTATTCAGATTCTGGCCTCTAAGCAACATAGACACATTTTAATAATATGCCGGATTTTATAATTTAGAATCCGGCTTGTTTTACATTTAGAAATAAGAAAGGAAAGTTTCATATATGAATATTCAATGGTTTCCCGGACATATGGCAAAGACAAGAAGAATGATTTCTGATAATTTAAAGCTTGTTGATGTTGTTATAGAAATAGTGGATGCAAGACTTCCTTTATCTTCAAGAAACCCCGAGATAGATAAAATCGTAAATAACAAACCCAGAGTGCTTGTCCTGAATAAATCGGATATTGCAGACAGTGATGCAAATTCCAGATGGATGTCATATTTTCAGTCAAAGGGAATTGTTACTGTTTTGGTGGACAGCTTGTCGGGAAAAGGCGTGAAAAATATAAACGGTGCAATAGATAGGGTGCTTAAGGAAAAATTTGAAAGAGATGAAAAAAAAGGCATTATAAGACATTCTGTGAAAATGATGATAGTTGGTATTCCTAATGTTGGAAAATCCTCTTTAATTAATCGTCTTGCGGGAAAGGCAGCAACAAAAACGGGAGACAGACCTGGTGTTACCACCGCAAAACAGTGGATAAGACTTTCGGGGAAATATGACCTTTTAGACACTCCCGGAATACTTTGGCCCAAATTTGATAATGAAGAAACTGCAAGAAATATTGCATATACAGGCGGAATTAAGGATGAAATAATGGATATAGAGGAGCTTTCCTGCTATCTTCTTGACTTTTTAAGGGATAACTATGGGGAGTCCCTTAAGGCAAAATATAAGATAACTGATGATATAACAGGTATGACAGGCTATGAACTTTTAGAGCTTGTTGGAAGAAAAAGAGGTGCGATTGTGTCAGGCGGAAATATTGACACCTTTAAGGCGGCGGGATTTTTGCTTGATGATTTCAGGGCGGCAAAGCTTGGAAAAATAACCCTTGAACTTCCAAAAGAAGGAGAATAATATGCTTGAAATAGAAAAAGAATTATATGATAAGGGCTATAGTAACATAGCCGGAGTTGACGAGGCAGGACGTGGCCCTCTTGCAGGACCTGTTTGTGCGGCGGCAGTTATTTTGCCAAAAGGTCTTGTTATTGATGAAATAAATGATTCAAAAAAGCTTACCGAAAAGAAAAGAGAAATTCTTTTCGATGTGATAATCCAAAATGCAATTGCATATTCAATTCAGTTTGCAGAGCCTGAAATTATAGATAAAATCAATATAAAGCAGGCAACAAGCCTTGCTATGCACAAGGCGGTGGAAAGCCTTTCTGTTTCTGCAGATTTTGTTATTATAGACGGGAATGACAAAATCCCCTACGATATTCCGTATGAATACATAGTAAAAGGCGATGCAAGGTCACAGACCATTGCGGCAGCATCAATTCTTGCCAAGGTTTCAAGGGATAGGCTTATGTGCAGTCTTGATGAAAAGTATCCTGAATATGGACTAAAAAAACACAAAGGCTACGGGACAAAGGCTCATATTGAAGCTATTCAGAAATACGGTGTAGCGGATATCCACAGAAAATCTTTTATGACCAAAAAGGTGCTTGGAGAGTAATGGAAGGATATAAAAAGAGCCTTGGCAGATACGGAGAAGATGCTGCGGTTGAGTTTCTAAAGAATAAAAAGTATAAAATACTTGAGAGAAATTTCAAAAACCGATTTGGCGAAATTGATATAATTGCACAGCATAAAAAAGATATAGTTTTTATAGAGGTGAAAACAAGGTTTTCAAAAAAATACGGTGAGCCATATGAGGCAGTTAATTATTATAAGCAGAGAAGAATTACAAATACTGCAAAAGCATATTTATGTAATAAAAAACTGTTTGATGCCAATGTGAGATTTGATATTATTGAGGTTTATGGAGGGATTTCAGGCGGTAGGTTTGAGCTTGATAAAATCAATCATATTGAATATGCAATTGAGCAGGTGAGACAGTTTTAAATTGAGGTGGAATGTATGTCTTTTTCTGTTTTTGATGCCCATTGTGACACTTTGTCAAAAATTCTTGATGAAAATAAAAGCATAAATAAAAATGATTTGCATTTTGATATAGAAAGAGCAAAGAAAAATGCAAAAAGAGTTGTGCAGATATTTGCAGCCTTTGCATATGGAGAAAACTCTTTTACAAGAGTTAATGAACTTATAAATGCATATCATAAAATGCTCCTCGAAAATAGCTTTATAAAACACATAAACAGTATGAATGATTTGAAGGATGCAGATTTTTATTCTGTTTTGAGCATTGAGGGCGGTGATGCTATAGGGAGTAATATGGAAAATCTTGATTATTTTTATAATCGAGGAGTAAGATGTATAACTCTCACGTGGAATTATTCAAATTCTATAGCTGATGGTATATTATCGGAAGAGGGCAAAGGCCTTTCGGAATTTGGCAAGAATGCTGTCCTAAAAATGAATAGTATTGGTATGATGGTTGATGTATCACATCTTTCTGAAAAAGGCTTCTTTGACGTATCGGAAATATGTGAAAAGCCGTTTGTTGCATCACATTCAAACACGAGAAAGTATTGCAAAAACAAAAGAAATTTAACGGATGAACAGATAAAGGAAATAATAAGACAAAAAGGATGCATAGGAATAAATTTTTATCCTGTTTTTTTAACGGATGGACAGAATGCATCGGTTTATGATATAATAAAACACACGGAACATATTTTGTCTCTTGGGGGCGAAGAAAACGTTGGCTTTGGCAGTGATTTTGACGGAATTGACTGTCTTCCTGAGGGGATAGACGGAGCGGAGAGCTTTGAAAAAATAATTAACGAGTTCTTAAAACTTGGATATAGTGAAGAGCTTTTATGCAAAATATGTTATGATAATTTTGTAAATGTATTTAAAAAAGTTTTGAAATAAACTTATGGGAGTAAGGGTATGGATGCAAAAGGTGAGATTTTAAAGTTAAGAGAAGAGCTTGAAAGGCATAATTATAATTATTATGTTTTAGATAACCCCGAAATAAGTGACTTTGAATATGATATGCTTATGAAAAGGCTTATTGAGCTTGAGGGGAAGTATCCTGAATATCAGGATGAAAACTCCCCCACAAAAAGAGTGGGAGGCAGTGTTTTAGAGGGTTTTTCTCAGGTTGAACATATAGTTAAAATGGAAAGTCTCGCTGATGTTTTTTCAGAGCAGGAGCTTTATGATTTTGACGGAAGAGTGAAATCAGGTCTTGAAAATGAACCTTATGAATATGTTGTAGAAATGAAAATAGACGGACTTTCCGTATCTCTTGAATATGAAAACGGAAAATTCAAAAGAGGCTCCACCAGAGGGGACGGAACAGTTGGGGAAGATATAACGGAAAACTTAAAAACTGTTCGCGCAATTCCGCTTTCTTTAGATACCGATGTTCCTTACCTTGAGGTAAGAGGCGAAGTCTATATGTCAAAAGCAACCTTTGAAAAGCTTAATGAGGAATGCGAAAGAGAGGGAAAACAACTTTTTGCAAATCCAAGAAATGCTGCGGCAGGGTCATTAAGACAGCTCGACAGTAAGGTAACTGCAAAAAGAAAGCTTGATATATTTATTTTTAATATACAAAGAGTAGAGGGGAAAACCTTTAAAACCCATTCGGAGGGCCTTGAATTTTTGAAAGACCTTGGCTTTAAGGTAAGTCCAAGAAGAAGTGTTTTTGGAACTATAGAGGAATGCTACAGTGAGATAATGAGCATAGGGGAAGAAAGAGAATCTTTGCCCTTTGATATAGACGGTGCAGTTGTGAAAATAAACAGCCTCGCACAAAGAGAAGTTTTGGGAAGCACAACTAAGGTGCCAAAGTGGGCGGTAGCTTATAAATATCCGCCTGAACAAAAAGAAACTGTTATTCGTGATATAGTTTTACAGGTTGGAAGAACAGGTGCAATAACTCCCAATGCAGAGCTTGACCCCGTGAGAGTTGCAGGCTCTCTCATAAGTCGTGCAACGCTTCATAACTATGATTATATAAGGGAAAAGGATATAAGAGTTGGGGATACAGTTGTTATACAGAAAGCAGGAGATATAATCCCTGAGGTTGTGAGGGTTATAAAGGATAAAAGAAAGGGAACAGAGGCAGCATTTGAAATGCCAAAGGTGTGTCCTGCTTGCAATGAGAAAATCGAAAGAATAGAAGATGAGGCAGTCACAAGATGCACAAATCCAAACTGCCCCGCACAAAAAATAAGAAGTATAATTCACTTTGCCTCAAGGGATGCAATGGATATTGAGGGACTTGGCGATGCGGTTGTTGAACAGCTTGCAGGCGAGAATATTATTTCGAATTCAGCTGACCTTTATTATATTAAAAAGGATATGTTGACAGGCCTTGAAAGATTTGCAGAAAAGTCTGCAGAAAATCTTATTTCGGCTATTGAAAAATCAAAAACAAATAACGGAGATAAGTTTTTATTTGCTCTCGGCATACGTCATATAGGGGCAAAGTCTGCGAAAAATCTGATGATGAAATTCGGAAGTGTTGATGCACTTATGAATGCAGATAAACAGCAGATAACAGATACTCCCGATGTTGGAGAAAAAATGGCTGAGAGTATAGTAAATTATTTTTCAAATGAGAAAAACAGAGAGTTTATAGAAAAATTTAAAAATGCAGGAGTTAATACAGAATATATTTCCACTGCCACGGGAAACAGCCTTGAGGGCAAGATATTTGTTCTGACGGGAACTCTTGAAAAATTAAAAAGAAGCGAAGCAAAAACCCTGATAGAAAATAATGGAGGTGTGGTTTCGGGAAGTGTTTCAAAGAAAACCGACTTTGTTGTTGCAGGGGAAGATGCAGGAAGTAAGCTTCAAAAGGCTAATGAATTAGGAATTACTGTTATTACGGAAGAAGATTTAATGGGAATGCTTCAATAATTTGACATTCGACATAAAATGTGGTATTATTAGGCTATATGAGGAGGCATAAAAATGGGATTTGTAATGGATTGTATAGGTGTAAATGAAAAAGGAAATTTATCCATTGGCGGGGCAGATGTTAAAGATGTTGCAAAGGAATACGGAACCCCCTGCTATGTAATGGATGAAAATGCTATAAGAAAGAATATAAGAGAATATAAAGATTCCATTGATAAGTGCTATCCGGAGGGGCTTGTTTTGTATGCAAGCAAGGCTCTTTCCTGCAAAAGAATGTATGAAATAGCAAAAGAAGAGGGTATTGGAGTTGATGTTGTTTCAGGAGGAGAAATATATACTGCCCTGAAAGCGGGATTTCCAACCGAGAAGATATATTTCCACGGAAACAATAAAACAAAGGATGAACTCAAGTTTGCTCTTGAAAACAATATCGGAAGATACGTTGTTGATAATATAGAAGAAATGGAGCTTTTAAATTCCCTTGCAGAAAAGATGGAGAAGAAAGCTGATATTTTATTCAGAATAAAACCTGGAATAGATGCTCACACTCACAGCTTTGTTATGACAGGGCAGATAGATTCAAAATTTGGTTTTGCCCTTGAGACAGGTGAGGCAGAATATGCAATAAAATATGGGGCAAAGCTTGAAAGCCTTAACCTTGTGGGTATTCATTGTCATATTGGCTCGCAGATTTTTGAGCTTGAACCATTTAAGCTTGCGGCAAAGGTTATGCTTAACTTTATGGCAGATATGAAAGAAAAATACGGAGCGCATTTGACAGAACTTGATTTGGGCGGTGGCTTTGGTATAAAATACACCAAAAAGGACAAGCCTCTTGATTATGGAGCATATATTGTTGCAGTTTCCGAAACGGTGAAAGGTATTTGCGAGGAAAAAGGACTTTCTCTTCCTAAAATTATTATGGAACCTGGCAGGTCTTTAGTTGGTTCTGCAGGGCTCACAGTTTACACAGTTGGCTCAGTTAAGGAAATTCCAGAGGTAAGAACCTATGTGTCTGTTGACGGGGGAATGGGAGATAATCCAAGATTTATTTTGTATAATGCAGAATATGATGCTGTCCTTGTAGAAAATCCCGAAGGCGAAAGAAATAATATGGTAACCATCGTTGGGAAATGCTGCGAATCAGGAGATATATTGATTGAAAATATTAAAATGCCTGAGATTAAGGCGGGAGATTTGCTTGCAGTTTTATCAACAGGTGCATATAACTATTCTATGGCAAGTAATTATAACAGAATACCAAGACCTCCCGTTGTTATGGTAAGGGATGGAGAAACATATCTTGCAGTAAAGAGAGAATCCTATGAGGATTTACTTAAAAATGATATTTAGAGGTAGATATAAATGGTAAGTAGATTTGAGAGTTGGTTTGGCAACGGTGCAATGGGTATAGCACAGCTTTTGATAACGGCTTTATGTGTGTTTTTTGCAATATCTATTCACGAGGTGGGACACGGACTTGCGGCACATTTTTTGGGTGATGATACTGCTAAAAACTCAGGAAGACTTTCTATAAATCCTATAGACCATCTTGACCCTATCGGTGCTATTTGTCTTTTTCTTTTTGGATTTGGATGGGCAAATCCCGTTCCTGTAAATCCAAGAAATTTCAGCAAGGTTTCAATGAAAAGCGGTATGGTGATAACCTCTCTTGCAGGCCCTGTAACCAATATAATTGTTGCTTTTGTCTCTCTTTTTATTATGAGAGTTCTGGGACTTTTGCCTGTTAATATTGTTATAACCGTGCTTTATATACTTCTTTCTTCTATGGTAAGCTTAAATCTTGGTCTTGCAGTGTTTAACTTAATCCCTATTCCGCCACTTGACGGATATAAGATTTTAAGTGCAATACTTCCGCCAAAATATTATTTCAAGCTTATGCAGTATGAAAGATTTGGTTTTATTGTATTGCTACTTTTTATCTATCTTCCCATATTTAATGGACTCCTTTCAGGTGCGGTTATGGGTATATACAGATTTTTGAATTTTATTTTGAATTTCCTACCATTTTAGAGGTATAAATGAATCAGTTAACATTTAATCTGGAGTCATTCAAAGGGCCTCTTGACCTTTTGTTGGTTCTTATAAAAAAGAATAAAGTAAATATTTATGACATCCCGATTAGTGAGATTTTGGAGCAATATCTCAAGGTTATGGACGAGATGAAAGAGCTTGATATGGAAGTTTCAAGTGAGTTTTTAGTCCTTGCAGCAACCCTCCTACAGATCAAGTCAAAAATGCTTCTTCCGTCCGAAAATGAAGAGGAAGAGCAGGAAGACCCAAGAGAAGAGCTTGTAAGACGTCTTGTTGAATATAAGAAATTCAAGGAAAAAAGTGAGTTTTTAAAGGAACTACAAAACACAGGGTATGACAGATTTTTTAAGCTCCCCGATTTGATAGAAAGGCCCCCCGTTGTTTATGATTATTCAAATTTAGATGGCTATGCTTTGTTTGAAGCATATAAAACTTCTCTTATAAGGCTTGAAAGAAAGCTTTTACCGCCGAAGAAATCCTTTAGCGGTATTGTGGGCAGAGAAAAAAGCTCTGTAAGAGAAAAAGTTAAAAAAATCTGGACAAGGCTTATTAAGAAAACAAAGCTTCTTTTTAAGGATATATTCAGTGAGGAAAAAACAAGAACGGAGGCAGTTGCATCTTTTATTGCGGTGCTTGAGCTTATAAAAATGAAAAAAATCCGTGTTGACGGGGATAATGAAAACTGTGTTATAACAGTTATTGATAAAACTGAGAATTTTAACCTTGAGGGTATTGAGGATTAATTATATGGAAGTAAACAAAATTGAATCAATTATCGAAAGTGTCCTTTTTGCCGCAGGTGATGCGGTGGAAATTGAAAAGCTTTGCGATATTTTAGATGTGGACACGAAAAATTTAAATTTAATAGTTGATAGCCTTGCAGAAAAATATGAAAAAGAAAAAAGGGGCATAATGATAATAAGACTTGAAGACTCTTTCCAGATGTGCACCCGACCTGATTATAAGGAATATATATCAAGACTTATGGAACCGAAAAAGGGGCAAAATCTATCAAATGCCGCTTTAGAAGTGCTTTCTGTTATTGCATACAGACAGCCCGTAACAAAATCCTATATTGAAAATATAAGAGGAGTTTCTTCTGATTATGTTGTGAGCCGTTTAGTTGAGAGAGGGCTTGTGGAAGAGGTTGGAAGACTTGATGCTCCGGGAAGACCCATGCTTTTTTCAACCACTGAAGAGTTTTTAAGGTGCTTTAATTTAGAGTCCCTTAAAAGTCTTCCTGATTATGAAGAAATAAGAAACAGCGGAGAAATCGTAACAGACGATAAGGTTTTAGATAGTGATTCTGAAGTGCCGGTTGAGGAGTAGTTTATGAAATTTTTTTTCATTATTCTTTTGCTTTTTTTACTGCTTATTTGTTTGCTGCTTTTTAATAAGTCAGAGGTTGTCTTTTCTTATGATGGGGAAGCTTTTAAACTGAAAATAAAAAATTTTATCTTTAGCAAAAAATTTTCTTTTACAAAAAAGGATAAAAAAAGTGCAGACAAGAAAATTGAAAGCAGTGAGCCTGAAGAAAAGGTTGAGGGTTATAAGGCGAAATATAAAGAGTATAAAAGTGTTATTAAAACTTTTATGAAACTGACAAGAAATAAAATAGAAATCAAAAACCTTGAGCTGAGTCTTTTTTATGGTTGCTCGGATGCGGCAAAAACAGGAATTTTGTATGGAGTTTTGTGGGGAATTGTGTCAGCTGTCCATAATGTACTGAATTTGTATTTTAATTCTGATTATCCGAAGGTAAATATAACGCCTGATTTTCAGAATAAAAAATTTGAAATAAAGGTATATGGAATACTAAGAGTAAGACTTGTGCATATTATAAATGCAATTTTAAAAATTAAATTAATGGAAATAAAGAAAAACAGAAAAGAAAGGGGCAAATAAATATGCCGGAACAACATCCGATACAGGGACTAATGCATACTGCAATGCAAAGTCTTAAGGAAATGATTGATGTAAATACTATAGTTGGAGATGCAGTTCAAACACCGGACGGAACAGTGGTAATTCCTATTTCAAAGGTAGGACTCGGCTTTGCCGTGGGCGGAACTGACTACACTATGAAAACAGGAAGCAGAGATGAAAAAGAAGCTCCCATGTTTGGAGGAGGCAGCGGCGGAGGTGTTTCTATAACACCGGTTGCATTTATGGTTGTTGGAAACGGACAGATTAGAATGTTGCCCGTTAATCCTGAAACTTCAGTTTATGACCGTATCTTTGATATGGTGCCTGTTGCAATTGACAAAATCTCTGACGGCATCAGTAAGTTCAGAGGGAAAAAAGGAAAAAAGGAAGAAACCATTAGTCCAAATGTATATGTAGATGAGGTTGATGATTTACTGAAAGATATAGACTTCGGCGACGAACTTTAAAAAAGAGAAATTAAAAAAGCACTTTTCAATACGAAAAGTGCTTTTATGTTTTCTAATTTAGTTCTTTTTAATAACAACAGCTTTGCCGATGGTAATAGGTTTTGCAGGACGGGAAATTTCTCCGTAGCCATTGTCTGTAAGCTCGGCTTTTAAGAAGCCTTCAATAACATTCATACCT
>JAZSOT010000006.1:0-3780 GCA_045537065.1 Clostridia bacterium
GAAAAATACGGAATAAAGTAATATTCAGTCTTCCGAAGAGATTGGAATCATTTTTTAATAGGAGGAGTTGCTGCTCCATAGATGATTAATCATCTATTTTGCAACAGCCCCTCCTACTCGATTAGAAAGACATTCGAAAAGTGAAAAACCTGATTTTAAGCGGACGCTACGGAAAGTAGCGTCTGTTTTTGCGTTTGTAAACAGGTGTTGGTGGTGCTACTTTTTTGTTTTGCGTAAGATGCGGGTGTAAATCAAAATGTTGACGGAGGTATTGCTATGAGCAACAAAAAAGAAATTATAATCAAGGCAACGAAACTCAAAAAGAGTTTTCGTACAGGTGACACAGAACAGACCATTTTTGAAAATCTGGACCTTAACATATATAAGGGTGACTTCACAGTAATTATGGGTAGCTCGGGTGCAGGGAAGTCTACGCTGATGTATTCACTTTCCGGAATGGACCGGCCAACTGCGGGTGAGATTGTTTGGGACGGTAAAGAAATTACATCTTTAAAGGATGATAAGCTGGCGGTTTTCAGACGAAAGAACTGTGGTTTTGTTTTCCAGCAAATTTATCTTTTGGATAAGATGAGTCTTATGGATAATGTACTTACGGCGAGTGCATTATCAGAAGCGAGTAAGAAGGATTCGGTAAAATACGCAAAAGAACTTTTTGAACTTGTTAATATCCCTGAAATAACACGTAAAAAAATCCCATCGCAGGTGTCGGGCGGGGAGGCCCAGCGGGCAGGTATTGTAAGGGCAGTAATAAATAAACCGAAGATTCTTTTTGCAGATGAGCCGACAGGAGCATTAAATTCCAATAATTCCACAGCGGTTCTTGATGTTTTTACAAAACTTCATAAGGATGGGCAGAGCGTGATTATGGTAACGCATGACAAAAAAACAGCTTTAAGAGGAAACCGTGTATTGTATATTAAGGATGGAAAAATCTACGGCGAGTGTGACCTGGGAGAATATAAAACGGACAGTATAGAACGGGAAGCAAAACTCAATAATTTTTTGACGGAGATGGGATGGTAGTATGAAAAAGATAGTAAATCAAATTATATATAACTTAAAAAAAGAAAAATCATCTTTTATATCTTTCGGCATTATCATTTTGATGACTGCTTTGATATTAAACTGCGCGGCGGTTTTGCTGCGTCAGGTAGATAGTGAGTATGATAAAAAATTTGAGAGTTTATGTACTGCAAAACTCAACACAGTTGTTCCGAGAATCGCGGATAGTGGTGAACTTGAAAAAGAACTGAATGAAATCGAAAATGTAGAAAAAACCGAATGCCATAAGGCGGTTATGACAGAAGCTACTGTCAAGGACTTTAATGGTGCGGATTTTACAATGAATACAGTATTTTATAATATGAATGATGAGCGCACATTGAATCATTTTGTACTTATCAGAGAAAGCGAAAAAGATGTTGAAAATCCAATTTACATTCCGCTTTATATTTCAAACTTCGGCGGTTTTGCTTTGAATGATAAAATCGTTTATATGATTGACGGTAAATCACATAGTTTTACTGTGGCAGGTGTTATTGAAGAAATGCAGTACGGTAACTATGGTTCGGGCTTGTTATGTGCATATTTGTCTGATACAGAATTTGCAAAAATTGAGGAAACGTATAGCGACAGAGCTGTGTCTGAATATTCCATGAGCTTAAAGAAGGATGCAAGCATTCATAAAGTGGAGGACAATTTAAGAAAAACACTTGAGAACAAAGGAGTTATGGCTTTATCAGTCCTTGATAGTGAAAGTGTAAAAGGTGCGCGAACGATGGTTACGGATTTGCTCGTGATGATTTTGGCAGTGTTTTCATTGATTATCCTTGCAGTCAGTGTGTTCCTCAGCAATTTTAAGGTGAAAAATACCATTGAGTCCGAAATAGCGAATATGAGCGTGCTGAAAGCTTTGGGTTACACAAGTGCTCAGATTGTAGCGAGTATCACGCTGCCTTATGGGATTGTTTCGTTGTTGTTTGCGATTCTCGGCGCCGGTCTGTCTTATGCATTACTTCCTGTGCTTTGCTCAGTGCTTACGGTTCAATCCGGTTTTTCGTTTGGGGTCTGTTTTGATTTGCTAAGTTTTATTTGTGTGATTTGTATTCTTTTTGGTGTTGTTACATTTTTTACATTTATATCTGCGCAAATTATTAAGAAGACACAGCCTATTGATGGTTTAAGGGGGAATACAGAATCAAAGCATGCGAAAAGAAATTATTTTCCGATGGAAGAAACGAAAGGAAGTACAAGTTTTCTGCTGATATTAAAGCAAATGATAACTTCCAAAAAGCAAAACGGACTGCTCTTTCTTGTGTCTTTTGTATTGACGCTTCTTATAGCATTTTCAGCGACATTATTTTACAATGTAGTGGTTGAGCCGGAGAACTTTATGTCTGCTTTGTCGGATGAGGTGGCAGATGTGATTGTTTATCCGAAGCGCGGTTGTGTGAGTGAACTTGAGGAAAAACTTGAGAAGGATCATCGTGTGAATGATTCGTTGAAATACATGACTGCAACTGTTAAAATTGAGGATAAAGTAGTAAGTGCATTTGCATGCGAGGATTTTTCCAAGGTGCGAAATGATGTATGCTATATGGGTGAAAATCCGAAAGATAAAGACGAAATAGCTTTGGGAAGTGCTTTTGAGGGGGAATTCAAAATCGGCGATACAGTTAGAGTGACGGTTGATGACATCGAAAAGAATTTTCGGGTAACAGGTTTTGTACAAAGCGTAAATTTACAAGGTGAGCTTTGTGAACTTAGTATAGAAGGCTGCAACAGCCTTTTGGAGGAAACTAAGACACCGTCCCTTTATGTGTATCTTGAAACACCTGAGGATGCAGAAAAGATTGCAGAGGAATACAAGTCCGAGTGCGTTGACTTGGTAAAAAATACGGTAAATGCCTATAAAATTCAAAAGGAAGCTCAGGATATGTATATGGGTATTACCGTGGTACTTGTAGTGGCAATTTTTGCGGTAACAATTCTTATTGTATTATTTATTCTATACATTGTTATCAAGTCTCTACTTGTAAAAAGAAGACAGGAGTTAGGTATTTACAAAGCAATGGGCTACACAAGTTCACAGCTTATTTTGCAGACAACAGGTTCCTTTATACCTGTGTCGATGGTAGCAATTGTGCTTTCAAGCTTTGGGGCAATTTTTTATATGCCGGCTATCTATCAAGTTGTTTTTGAAGCTTTAGGTGTTATGAAAAATAACTTTGAGATTTCATTTGGTTTTTTAATGCTATTTGCAGCAGCTCAGATTTTGGTAAACATTATGATAAGTATTATTTTGTGTATGCCGATAAGAAAGATCTCAGCATATGAACTCATTAAAGAATAAGGAGATAAAAATGGATTTTGGTGATAAATTAAAGCAGCACAGGTTAAAAGAGGGACTTTCTCAGGAACAGCTTGCTGAGAAAATAGGAGTAAGCCGTCAGGCGATAACCAAATGGGAGACCAAGCGAGGTCTCCCTGATGTTGAAAATATGATTATTCTCGCAGAACTTTTCAAACTCACTCTTGATGAACTTGTGCTTGAAGAGGTCAAAAATCAGGAAGAAAAACTGATGGTTTTCGAAAGCGAAACAGTTTATGATATCGACACCGGAAAGTATTTTGATATAAACTTGGGCGGTGCAAGGAAAATCACTATCAAAACAGGCGTGGATGAAAAAATCCACATTGTGCTTTCTTCCGAAAGCCTTGCGGAAATTGGCTCTCTTTTCAAGGTGAAACTTGACGAAA